>JABUEZ010000272.1 GCA_013314795.1 Candidatus Profundicultor aquiphilus
TCCCAATCGCTGAGCTTCTTCTTTTAGAATCTCCACCGTGGAGTCCTTCAATTTCTCAACCACAACTTTTTTCGCCAAAACTTTAATGGCTCCACTTTCGGTATCCAGAACCACCGATATCCCTTTATGAGAACTTCTGAAATTCTTGCGGTATGCAGAGAGCAAGGCCGCCTCAATCGCTTTCTGCAACGCTTCTTTCGGAATTCCCTTTGCTTTTTCTATCTGTTCAATAGCAGCAAAGATTTCTTTGCTCATAAATACCCCCTGAGAAAAACCCATAAACAACAAAGAGTGGGCAAAACCCACTCTTTGTTGGCAACAAAACTCGACAGTTCACTATTTTAATCCAAATGCGGAAGGATTGCAAATAAAACGAAGTCAGCCGTTATACAACCCTAATCTTGAAAAAGGCCTTTTTCCCCACTTTAAGAAAACTCCCATCCTGCACTGGCACATCCAGGCTGACATCTCCAACTCGTTCTCCATTCAAATATACACTTCCCTGCTCAATCAACCTTCTGGCTTCGCTATTCGATTTTGGCACCCCGGTTTTCTGCAAAAGCTTCATGATCCATACTTTTCCTTCTTTAAGTTCCGAAACCGAGAGAAGAATCTCCTGAGCGCTTTCGGGAATGCTCTTTTGAGAAAAAGCCCGCTCAAAATCTGCCAGAGCCTCCTGAGCTTTTGATCGACCGTGATAGGCACCGACAATTTCCAGAGCAAGCCGTTCTTTCCATTTTTTGGGATGCAATACTCCCTTTTCGTACTCCTCCTTCATCCTGGTGATTTCCTCCAGGGGAACATCGGTAAGGAGGATAAAATACTTCTCGATCAAAAAGTCTGGGACAGACATGATTTTCCCAAACATGGAAAAGGCCGATTCCTGGACACCAATGTAATTCCCCAGACTCTTACTCATCTTTTCGACTCCGTCAATGCCCTCCAGAAGTGGCATGGTAAGCACCACCTGTGGCTCCTGACCGAACTCTCTCTGGAGATCCCGCCCCACCAGAAGATTAAAGAGTTGGTCATTCCCTCCCAACTCCACATCCGCCTGGAGTGCTACTGAATCATACCCCTGCATAACGGGGTAAAGAAACTCATGCAAACCCACAGGTTTTCCTGCCTTCAGACGTTTCGCAAAGTCTTCTCTTTCTAACATCCGGGCCACCGTAAGTCGAGCAGTGATGAGAACTAAATCACTCAGGGTAAGTTTTCCCAGCCACTTACTGTTAAATTCCACCCTGGTTTTTCGGGGGTCCAGAATTTTGAAGGCCTGCTCGGTATAGGTTTCAGCGTTTTTCTTGACCTCTTCCTCGGTAAGCTGGGGTCGAGTTTCCTTTTTTCCCGTGGGATCACCTATCCTCCCAGTAAAATCTCCAATGAGAAAAACAACCTCATGCCCCAGATCCTGAAATTGGCGTAACTTCCTCAGGGTTACCGTATGACCCAAATGAATATCAGGAGCACTGGGGTCGAAACCCTCTTTCACAATAAGTCTTTTCCCTTCGCGGTAAAAACGCTCCAGTTTCTTCCGCAAATCTTCAATACCAACGAGTTCTTCGACACCTCGCTGGATTACAGCTATATCTCTTTCTACTTCATTTTCAAAAGCCAAGTCTCTTCACTCCTTTCTGAAAACCCCTTTTTTGCAACACCATCACCAGTAACCAGCCCAACCCGTAACAGGCAACCATCTCACCTACAATAACATAAAATACCGAATAAAAGTAAGGAACTCGGAAGAGAATCGACAGATAAATCGAGACACCAAAGCCATTTACCAGAACCGGCGGGAGGGGAGCCCAGATAGAGCGCGGAACACGTGCGGTCAGATACGCAGCAAAGAGGGTAAACAGTGGACCCAGGAGAAAATCGACCACACCCACTCCGCCAAGAATATTGGCCAGAAAACACCCTACAGCAAGTCCCCACATTGTTTCTGGAAAGAAAAAGGGGAGGACAGTCAACGCTTCCGAAACCCTTACCTGGACGGGCCCATAGGCGAGAGAGGAAAAGGGAGGGAGAACGGTAAAAAGGAAATAGCATCCTCCCACCAGTGCCGCTCGAGTGAGCTGATGAGTTTTGTTCATCCAGATTTTGTGATAATATACCATATCAAAATCATTATAGAGAATCTTGAAAAGATGAAAAGAATGAACCGGCAAAAAACCAGACGTAGCGAAAAAAAATTTTACCACCACGCATTTATGGCAGGTATCCTGTCAGGCATCCTTCTCTTTGCCTTTCTATTCCTTTTCTTTCTCCAAGACCTGAAAGAAGCTTCCAGTAAACTGGAAGACCTTACCCCTTCTTTAACCACTCGAATCTACGACGTGAAGGGAAAACTTATCGGAGAATTATTCACCGAGAAGCGAGATTATGTTGAGCTTGCAGAAATTCCTGAAATGATTAAAAAAGCTTTCTTAGCCAGCGAAGACCAGCGTTTTTACTCACATCCAGGAATTGACCTCCAGGGAATAGTACGAGCGCTCTGGCAGGACCTGGTGAATCTCGACATCGTGGAAGGAGCAAGCACCATCACTCAGCAACTTTCCCGGAGTCGATTTTTAACCCAGAAACAGGTTTTAGACCGAAAAATCAAGGAAATATTCCTCGCCCTAATGCTGGAAAAAAAATACACCAAGGATCAGATT
>JABUEZ010000273.1 GCA_013314795.1 Candidatus Profundicultor aquiphilus
GGAGGGAGAAATCTTAATCTTTGGCAAACCCCTTGCCGAACTCGGTCCAGATCGACACCGGATCGGCTACGTCCCCCAGGGAAGCACCATCGATCGTCGTTTTCCCATCACGGTGGAAGAGTTTGCCCTGACCGGGCGCTATGGTCTCATCGGGATAGGGCGACGACCAAAACCTACCGACTACGAGAAAACGAATGAGGCCTTAAAAAAGGTCCGCTTAGAATCGTTACAACACCGCCCCATCCAGGCCCTTTCCGGTGGTCAGTGGCAACGATTGCTTCTGGCCCGAGCACTCTCATGTGAACCACGGATTCTGCTACTCGATGAACCCACCACAGCCATCGACCCCGAAGGAAGCGAAAGCCTTTATGAACTCCTCCTTGCTCTTCGAGAGAGTGGTACCACCATCATCACCGTCTCCCACGACGTGGGTGTGATCGCCCAGTATGCCGACCGCATCGCCTGCCTGAACCGGACCATCATTTGTCACGACCGCCCGGAAGAGGTCATCAGCGCCGAATCCCTGAAAGAGATGTACGGAAAAGAAGCGGCCTTTTTCCACCACGGTGAAATTCCCCACATTGTGGTCAAAAAGACCGCTACACCATGTTACCAACCAAAAGAGGAAAAACAATAACATGGAAATCCTGCATTTAGGTTTTATGCAACGAGCTCTTACGGCCGGATTTATGGTGGGAATGCTGTGTGCGCTGCTTGGGGTTTTTGTGGTGCTCAAAAATTTTTCTTTCGTATCGGCGGGCATTTCCCACGCCGCCTTCGGAGGAGTTGCTCTGGGATACCTTCTGGGCACCGACGTTATTCTTACCACATTTGTCTTCTGCGTATTTGTTGGTCTTGGTATCACCCTTCTTACTCATAAAAGCAGCCTCAGAGAAGACACCATTGTGGGTATCTTTTATGCCAGCACCATGGCCTTGGGAATTTTTCTTCTCAGTTTCAGTCAGGGGTATACGGTGGACCTCTTCAGCTATCTTTTCGGAAGCATTCTGGCCGTAACCCGGAATGACCTCTTTATGATTGCCTGGACTCTCATCGGGGTTTCACTGCTCCTTCTTTTCTTTTTCAAAGAATTCGTCACCATCACCCTGGATCCCGAAACAGCAAAAGCTTTGGGTATTCCTGTGGAAGGATTTCACTACCTTCTCACCGCCTTAATAGCCATGGTCATCGTTGTGGCCATTCGCGTCGTGGGCATCATCCTGGTTTCAGCACTCATCGTGATTCCAGCCGCCACGGCCTTGCGCCTTTCTCGGGAAATCAAACGAGTCATCCTCCTGGCAGCGCTCCTCAGCATAGCCTCCTGCACCCTGGGTCTTGTGCTCTCCTTTTACCTCAATACTCCCTCCGGCGCCACCATCGTTCTTCTGAGTACTGGCTTCTTCCTCATTTCCCTTTTTCACAGATCCGTTTAGTTTTTCTTTTTCATCTCCCAGGCCAGAATCAGAGCTTCGGCAATCTCCTTCATGCTTTTTTGCGTGTTCATACTGTACTTCTGAATCCGTCGGTAGGCCTCTTCTTCGCTTATGCCAAACTCCTGCATCAGAATTCCCTTAGCCCGCTCCACTTTCTTGCGTGTCTCTAACTCTTCTCGAACAGCCTGACTCTCCAGGAGCAGGCGATGGTTTTCAATGACCACCGCCGCCTGGCTCGCTATGGCCGTCAAAAGGTGAATCTCACTCTCAGAAAAGTCTCTGGGTTCAGAAGTATAAAGATTCAACACCCCGATTACTTTTCCCCGCACCAGGAGCGGTAAACTCACCAGCGAACAGAGCCCTTCTTTTTCAGCAATATCTTTGTTGACATAACGAGGATCCTGTCGAACATCCCGCACCACGATCACTTTTTTCTCCTGAGCAACGATCCCGGCAATTCCCTCTCCCAGCTTAATGGGAGGCTTACGATTGTAGGCCTCACTCACCGACTGCGTAGCCTTGAGTTCCAGGACCTTCTTTTTTTCATCAAGGAGCATCAGCGAACAGAGATTGGAGCGCA
This sequence comes from Candidatus Profundicultor aquiphilus, assembly GCA_013314795.1. Taxonomy (GTDB): domain Bacteria; phylum Atribacterota; class Atribacteria; order Atribacterales; family Caldatribacteriaceae; genus Profundicultor; species Profundicultor aquiphilus. The sequence goes on from JABUEZ010000273.1 coordinate 2,014, forward strand.
TTACCTGAGCAGTCATGGTAACGATAAGGCGGAGCACATCCTCAAAATAAAGATCCGAGGTAATGAGCTCCCCAATCCGAGCCATGGTTTCCAGCTTCTCTTCCAATTTTTTCCTCCTTCCTAAGAGCGCTCTCATCACGTATAATGAAAGCGACGAATCCCAGTCTATTTTAGCACCGTTACCAATGCCAACCAAGAAGGGAGAGGTGCAATGATGGAAAAGCTTTTTGGGACATTTGGTATCCGCCGAATCGCCAACGAAGTCATGACCCCGGAAATGGCCACGGAACTAGCCCTGAGCTTTGGAACCTTTATTGAGGGTGAACCTGTGGTGGTAGGTAGAGACGCCCGCAAACACAGCGAAATGCTGTACTATGCAGTCATTGCGGGGCTCCTTTCTGCAGGGTGCCACGTGGTAGAACTCGGCGTGACCGCCACCCCAGCCCTGCAGTGGGCTTGCCGACAGTGGCAGGCCTGGGGCGCTATGGTAACCGCCAGCCACAATCCTCCGGAGTGGAACGGTATTAAATTCATGGAAAAGAGTGGCAAGGGCCTGGATCGAGAAAAAGAGACCGACGTAGAAAAAATCTTTTTCACCAGGGATTTTCGACGAGTTCTCTGGCCTCGGATTCCCC
>JABUEZ010000274.1 GCA_013314795.1 Candidatus Profundicultor aquiphilus
TTTACCTTTTCCGAAACAATCACAGGCATGCTGAACACACCTCCTTTATGGGTTTCTATATACAAGGGGGAAAGGGCGACAGGGGACATATCCAGAAAAAATAAAAAGCCCCAGATTCCGGTATGGGAAGAACTGTGGTATCCTTAAGAGGAAATTTACGGGAACAGGGGAAAAGGAATGCTAAAACAAACCAGCTTGCAGATATCTGAAGAAGAATGGTTGCTGGAAGATCGGTTTCTGTTACTTTTTGATAACGTTCAATTCATCTATGAGCTTGCTCTGGCCCAGTTAGAGTTAAGGGCATTGAAGGTAAATTTTGAGGTAACAAACGGGTTAAGAAAATTCAAGGTAGTTGAAGACCCCAAAGATATCGATGTGCTTAAGAGGAGGCTTGCCTATTTCAAATTGGTCGGAAAAGAGTATACCCACTATTTCCACATTGTTGGCTATAACAGAACCCGTTCGGTAAACCAGTATCTCACCCACTGGATTTATCCATACAAGGGAAAGTTTCATCCCCAGATGATCCGGGCCCTCCTCAACATCATGGGAATGGACAGGGGGAATGTGGTCCTGGATCCATTTGTGGGGAGTGGGACTGCTGCCTTAGAAGCACAACTTTTAGGTATCGATTTTATCGGTGTGGATATCTCCCCCCTGTGTGTTCTCCAGAGCAGAGTAAAAACGGAGTCGGTAGCAGCACTTCCGGAAATACTCCGATGGAAAGACGAGGTTGCGGCAAAAATCGGGGTGAACCTATTTAACCCGGATGAAAAGGCCTTTGAGAGAACCCTCGAGCGTATCCCTGATGAAAGGGTGAGAAATTTTTACCTGATGGCAAAACTGGTGGCGGTGAGCGATAGGGTAAGGAGAAAAAAGGATTTCACCAAAGCATTCCAGAAGAATCTGGACTTGATGATCCTGTCAGTAAGGGATTATAACGATGTGGTGCAAGAACTCGACCTGAAACTTGGTAATGTTGATATTCGCCGTGGGGACGCCAGAAACCTCCCCCTTGCGGACGAAAGCATTGATGGAATCGTGACTTCACCACCGTACTCGATTGCCCTCGATTACGTAGCCAACGACGCTCATGCCCTGGAAATGCTCGGGTATGACTTGAAGAAACTTCGGGAAGAATTTACCGGAGTGCGGGGTAAGGGGCAAAGACGTATCGATCTCTATAATGAAGACATGAAGAGAAGTCTGGAAGAAATGTACAGAGTCCTAAAACCGGGCAGATTTGCCGTCATCATCATTGGGAACGCGATGTATCAGGGCCAAGAAGTTGAAACAGTTCGTTTCATCACCGAGCAGGGAGAGAGAATAGGTTTCCAGGTAGTGCAAAATATGGAAAAGATCATCTTTGGACTTTACAACGTGATGCAGAAGGAAAACATCGTGGTTTTGCAGAAAGCCGACAATCTTTGTGATAGATCAAAAATTTTCTCCCCATGGAGCATTTCTTAGTTTGGGATACGGAAGAAATCGCCCGGGCTCTAAAGATTAGCCCAGAAGATGTGAAGGAATACTTTACCGATGGAAGACGCGTATCCTTTATTTTAGAACGGAGGTTGGCAAGGGAAATTCTAAAGGGGAAACTCGCTCCTACAGAGGGCGCGGGTTACGACATTGTCGACAGTCACGGTGGAAAATGGGAAGTGAGGAGTATCACCAGAGGGGGTATTTACTTCTGTCCGAGTTATATGGTGGGATCGGGCAGGAGATTTAATGAGCAGGGTTTCTTGAAAAAGTTGGATGACATAAAGGGATTCATTGTGGCTGATGTCGAAAAGTTTCCCAAAATCCCCTTCTGGATCGTTACTTCGCATCAGGTTCGTATCTGGTGGGACCGGGGAGAACTGGGAGAAAACACAAAGATTTCCAGAAATAAGATCTTGCAACTCCTTCACTCGCCAGATTGAAAGGAACACTTGAGAAACGCACCCTACTCAAGCGTCTGCACGCTTTCTCCATCTTCGATCTTTGGGAAGTAAAAAGCACGAGAAATAGAAAGTTTGCCGGCCCTAGCGACAGGGTAAGGGCTTCGCCATCCCCTTTTTTTCTACCACGGCAAGGACTATATCGTGCCTCCCGGAGCAGTCCTCTTTTCCTTTGAGATTACTTCGGACCAAAAAGCAGGCCCTGATAAGGGCAAAAAACGCCGTCACAAACCCTGGGGTTTTGATCCCGCCAATGGTAAATGGGGAATATCACCCTGAGGGGGGTATTCGTTTTTGAGGTAGTCCCTTTCCCTCTCTATCCCACACTTTATGTATCCTGATAACCGGCAAAAGCCCTATTCAAGCACCTTTTTTGACATCGACAGAAAAATTTACAGAAAATGGCCTCTTTCCCTTTTCCCATGCGGGATTGGGGCTATTTTTGTTCTCTCCATTCTCCCATGCGGGTTTGCGGGTATTCAGGGGGCTCAAATGGGGGTTATTTTCTGTCGACCTCCGGTAACCCCAAAACCCCGGGGGATCGACAGAAAACAAAAAATTGCCTTTATCCCTCTTGACAGAAGGATTCTTGTTTGCTGTACTACTTTCAAACCGTGCACCTTGACAAGTGAATACCGATTTTAAAATCCTTGATTGATAACCCTTTTATGGGTTTGTAGCATGCCTATGAGGG
>JABUEZ010000275.1 GCA_013314795.1 Candidatus Profundicultor aquiphilus
GAAGGAGGGCTGGCCTGGCACGGAGGGCTTTTGGGTGGAGTTGTCGCTGCTTTCTGGTATCTCCATTTTCAGGCCCGGTACGATTTCCACACCGTGGCGGACCTTGCTGTTCCGGGAATCGCTCTGGGGTATACGCTGATTCGATTGGCCAATATCCTCAACGGGGAAAACGTTGGACGGATGACGGGGTTTTCTTTTGGCCGCTGGCCGGTGCAGTGGATTGCGGCACTCTTTAGCATTCTTCTCCTTGTACGCCACTTTGTTCTGGACAAAAGGGAACTTCCAAATGGCTATCGTTTCTGGTCATTTGTTTTTTATCATCAGATATTCCGTGCCGCCATCGAAGAAACCCTTCGGGAAATGCCCCTTATGGTGCCGGTCTATGAAAATCCCTTTTTGGGTATAGGCTTTTTTACCGCGGTACAGGTTACTACACCTCCAGTTCTGCTCTTTGTAGGGTGGATACTCTGGAGGTACCTTCCGAAACGACATCGTTAGTGAGATATTTTTAGGTTTTCTTTGCCTCCTGCAATTCGGAGGTGAGGATGGAAACCATGATGTCGGCAACCAAAGGGTCAAACTGGGTACCGCGGCACCGCTTGAGCTCTTCGATGGCTTCTTCAATGCTGAGCGCTCTTTTGTAAGGCCGGTCACTGGTCATGGCTTCGAAAGCATCGACCACGGCAATGATTCGTGATTCTAAGGGAATTTCTTCCCCACGTAAGCCGTCGGGGTAACCTGTCCCATCCCATCGTTCATGATGGTGACGAATGATGCGGGCAATATCCTCGAGACCCTCAACACCCAGGATGAGGTCCGCGCTTTTGAGCGGGTGAAGCTTTACCAGGGCATATTCCTCATCAGTAAGTTGATCGGGCTTATTGAGGATTTCCTGAGGGATGAATTTTTCCCACATCGTGGATGAAGGTAGCCCAGTACAACCTTCTGGTTGCCGTGGAGTCAAAGTGAAGAGTTCGGGCAATCTTCAAAGCGTATCGGGCGGAAACTTCTGAATGGCCTCGGGTATATTGATCATAGTACTCCAGAGTTTTCACAAGTACCATGAGGAGTTTTTCTAAAAAAGCACTCTCTTTTTGGACTGAAGTTTTCAGGGCGTGGAACGCATCGCAAATACGGGCGAAATTTTTCATGGTTTCCACATCGGTTTCGGTGAAACGTTCGGTAGATTCAAGAGGGATATCAAGATCGAGGTGACCAAAGACTTTTCCGCCCCACCTGAGGGGGACAAAAAGGCTTTCGGCGATGGGGCTACTGAGGGTTAGAAGTTTCCGAAGGTTTTCTGGGGAAGAAAATGGTCTGTGAGGATCCAGGAGTTTATTCGTGATTCTGGCTTCATCCAAAGCTAAAAGGTCCTGTTTTTCAAATGTGAAACCAATCAACCGCTCATCGTGTCCTCGCAGCACCACCAGCCTTCCTTTGCCATCCTCGCCGAAAAGAAGGACACTTCCGTAGCGGGCCTTGGGAATGACTTCGAGAGCCAGATCCAGAATTCGGGCGAAAAAGTCTTTCTCTTCCATTTCAAAGAAGGGAAGACCTGCCACCACTTCGATGGTTTTGAGGATTTTTCTTCTGGCTTCTTCAAGTTCCCGGTTTTTCTCCTGCAGTTTGATAGTGGCCTGTGCTATCCTCTTTTTGAGCAGCCGATTGAACATGACCAGTACAGCAAACACACCGAATGCAATGATCAAAAGGAAGACGATTGCTTTCCAGATCCAGGGAGGAAATTGTTCCACTTCTACCAGATACCGTTTGGAAAGTTCTCGAAGTTCTTCATCGGAGAATTTTGAGAGACCTTCGTTGATCATGGTGAGAACCTTCTCATTCCCCTCCCAGGTGGCAAGGTAAAAAGAGTTAGACACCGGGATGGGAAGGCGGGAAAATTCGTAGAGGAGTTGATGCTGCACCAGGTGATAGTTGGCTGGTGGGTCGTCCATGAGGAAAACCTGGATTTCCCGCTTTTTGGCTGCCTTCACGATGTCAGAGTAGTTCTTATAAAGCCGCAGTTTAATGGATGGATTTTCTTTGAGAGCAATGTCGATGAGGGCATCTTTTTCTTTGGCTCCCACCACGTGGGGGGTCAAATCCTGGAATGAGGAAATAGGGAGGTTTTTGTGGTAGTAGATGCTCGAAGTAATGGGGAAAAGGGGGCGGGTGTAATCGAGGTACTGATCTCGCTCGGGAGTATAAAAGATGGTATCAATTACTTCAGCCTCTTTTCTGAGCATGACCTGGTGGGCCATGCTCCATTCCATAGGGATGAGGGCTACCTGGATACCGGTCTTTTCTTCAAACCGTTTCCAGAAATCCACTGATATACCCACAAAGCGGCCATTTTCATCGATGGAAGTAAAAGGAGGGTAATCCCAGTCGAGAACCACTCGCAGGCGTTCTGTCTGAGAGAGTGAAGGAGAAATAGAACCAAAGAGTGACCTTCCCCCAGTTTAGTGGAGGCAAAGAAAAGAGTGTATAATCGACTGGGGGTGTAAGGAAATGGAAAGAAGGAAGTATGATCGGGAGTTCAAGTTGGAGATTCTACACCTTGTTCAGGAAGGG
>JABUEZ010000276.1 GCA_013314795.1 Candidatus Profundicultor aquiphilus
CCCTTTTTGGCAGGCTTTGTAAACCATCGGTGCCAAAGCGGCAATGACTGTTCTCCGCTCCGTGTCGCGGTGAGCGTAAATCCATTCTGTGAGATCCTGCCAGTTTGCCCATCTGAGGTGTCTGCAGAGTAACTCTTTGAGGAGGGTGGGTGGTTCTCGTCCATCAAATTGCCGCGAGACCCGACGTAACGCTTCTCGCCCCAGAGCATAGGCACTTCCTTCATCACCGATAACGCTTCCCCAGCCACTGGTACGTGCTTCCTTTTTTCCGTGCCGTCCATAGGCGATGGTTCCGGTACCGGCTACAACGTGGACACCATCCTCACCAAGTGTTCCTGCAGCCCATCCCACCACCACGTCATTGACCAGTAAGGTTGGTTTGATGCCCAATTCCTCAACGATAATGGTACGGTACTCCTGGTCAGCTTTGCTCAGTTCTCCAAATGACGGCATGCCAAAAGAGGAGTAGAGGATGTCGGAGGGTGGGACCTTTTTGAGAAGGGCACTGAGAGGTTTGATGTTTTCTCGCACCATTTTTTCGCCGTTCTCGACGAGATTCACCGGTCCTGAAGTGGCTATAGCAACACATTCACCACCTGCATCCATCAGAACTCCTATGGTTTTTGAGCCTCCTCCATCCACTCCCAGAAAGTATTCCAAATTTTTTACTCCCTTCCCTTTTTTGTGGTTGTGCTCCTTATCTTCTTTTTTGAGAACATTATAACCCAGGAGCGAATTCGGTTCCCTTTTGTTCAGACAAGTTTTGCAGTAAGATTTCATTGAAAAAAGCGGGTTTTTTTGTTATCTTTTCCCTTGATAAATTCATTTCAGCAAAAAGGGAGGCTCAAGGATGAACAAGAAACTGGCCATACTTGTAGGAGGAGGACCAGCTCCTGGAATTAATGGTGTTATCGGTTCGGTCACCATTGCTGCCAATCGCGCTGGTCTTGAAGTTGTTGGAATCTATGATGGTTTTAAGTGGATCTCAAGTGGGGCATTCAATCCGGAAGTGCATACCTGTCCACTTGTTACTGAGCGTATTTCCCGTATTCATCTTCAGGGTGGGTCAATCCTGCGTACGGCTCGGGATAGTCTGGTAAAGAGCGGCAAAGTGGATGTTGAGAAAGTTTCCCGAGTCAAAAAGGTTGTGGAAGGTTTAAATATCGGGTATCTGGTAACCATCGGTGGTGATGATACTGCGTTCAGTGCCAGCATCGTGGCTCGAGAAATGCAGGGTGACCTGTGGGTTGCCCATGTTCCTAAAACCATCGACAACGACCTGCCTCTTCCTGGCGGCATGCCCACCTTTGGTTTTCAAACCGCTCGAGAGATTGCTACAAATCTGGTGAAGAACCTCATGGAAGATTCCAAAACCACCGGACGCTGGTACTTTGTCGTCATGATGGGTCGTTCGGCGGGACATCTTGCTCTGGGAGTGGGTGAGTCAGCAGGGGCTACGCTCACCATCATTCCTGAGGAGTTCAAGGAATCAAAAATCAGGGTAGAGGATGTCTGTGATCTTATTGAGGCGTCGATGATCAAACGTAAAGCTATGGGACGAAACGATGGCATTGCCATCATTGCGGAAGGGATTGCCCTCCGCTTTGGAGATGTGGAAGAGATTGAGCGGCTGCTGGGGAAGTCTGTTCCGCGTGATCCCCATGGCCATGTGCGCCTGGCAGAAGTTCCTCTGGGAGAAATCCTCAAAAATGAAATTACCAGACGTTTTGAAGAAAGAGGTAGTAAGATTACCATCGTAACCAAGGATATCGGATACGAGTTACGCTGTGCAGCACCGATAGCCTTTGACATGGAATATACTCGTGAACTGGGTTACGGGGCGGTCCGGTATCTTCTGGGTGAGGACTATCCCGTGGAGATGAAGAAAAAGGGTGCACTCATCAGTATCCTGGACGGGAAGTTGAATCCTATTCCCTTTGACCAGATTATGGATCCCGAAACGGGAAGAACCAGAGTACGAACGGTCGATACAAGCTCCTATCACTATCAGGTGGCGCAGTCTTTCATGATTCGATTGGAGAAGAAGGACCTTGAAAACCAGGAGATGCTTCGTAAGCTCGCCCAAGCAGCGAATCTCACCGAAGAAGAATTGAAGGCCCGCTTCGCTAAAGTAGCTGGATAATAAAGATGAGGGGAGGTTATCGCCTCCCCTTTGGATATGCTTCACCGGACACAACCTGGCAAACGAAATGTATCTTTTTTCCGTTATCCTCTTTTTCTGGTTAGCCTCTCTATGATGGGAGGGTTTATTCTTCAGCATGTTTTCGTTTTGTCTTTTCCTTTGTGGTTCGTTTTGGGAATTGTTTTCTTCGGTTTGCAAATAATCCTTTATCGCAGTCCTTACTTTTGCTGGTTCTTTGTGACTTTCTGGATTTTTGCTGGGATTGGCATTCATTTCTGGAGTCTGGATTATCCTATATAGTATTCCCGATCATGGGATAAACAGATGATTTCTCTCACCGGTTACGTTATTGAAAAGGATGGAAGATATTTTCTGACCCGGATTGAGGAATTTCCCATTTATTCTCCTTCTATTCTCTTACGG
>JABUEZ010000277.1 GCA_013314795.1 Candidatus Profundicultor aquiphilus
TGCGGGTGCCGACAGCGTTGAGTTCTGGAGATTCTGTTTCGGTGACCTTCTGTTTCAGAATCAAACTCTCATCAGGATGGGCCATGATGAAACCCTGGGAGTCAACGAGATACCCATAGCCGGTTTGGCCCAGTTTGATGGTGGAGACAAGCTGGGTGAGTATATCAGCGTTGGCCGACATCCCAATAATACCCTGAAATTTTCCTTCGACAATGACGGGGTAAGTAATGACCACAATTTTATTGCCGCTGGCTCTGGAAACGATCATGTCTGAGAGCTGAGGTTTCATGGTTTCTTTTGCTTTCTTAAAGTACTCTCGGTCGGCGATATTGGCCTGGGAATCCAAAGAGTTCCAGGATGAGCCATCTTCGATCGCAAAGAAATACATCTCCGCCTGAGGGTCGGCCTGAGCAAAGGTTTTCAGGAGGGGAAGGGTTCGTTCTGGAATGAGGGCCTTGACATCTTCAAGTTGAGCCAGCTTCTCCAGGCGTCCGATTTTTTCTGTAATCCAGGCTTCAATGGCCGAGGAGGTGGCTTCGGTAACGGTGAGGGCCCGTTCTTCTGTTTCCCGGGCTAAGTTCCTCTGGAATGTCATGGTGGTGTAATAGGTAACGGCTACGAGGGGCACTACTGCCAGGATGAGAAACCAGATGAGGAGTTTGGTTCTAATACTTCTTACCATGAAACTTCACTTCCTTTTGGAGTAAGAATGTAGTTTGGGGTTTCCGACAAACCGCCGGGTATTCTATCACGTTTTCTTTCTTAAAAACAAGCTGGTTGTCTCCAAGGCTTCAGGAATTTTTGACCACACCCAAGGCCGGGGATAAAGTACCCGGACGACCAACTCCTTCACAGTCACCACGCAAAAGGGTAAACTGAAAAGGAGGCTTTTTCCAAAGAAAGGGGAGAGCGGACAGTGTCCAAGCCCAAAATCGTCTTTATCGGTGCAGGAAGCGTGGTCTTCGCTCAGAAACTCATGATTGATCTCATCACCTTCCCCACCCTGCGGGAGAGCACCTTTTCTCTGGTGGATATCGACGAAGAACGACTGGAACTCGTCACCAGGGTCACGGAGAGGTTAAAAGAGCAGGAAGGGTTACCCATCACCATCGAGGCTACCACCGAAAGAAGGAAAGCCCTAAAAGGCGCCGACTACGTGATCAATATGATCCAGGTGGGAGGGCTCAAAGCATATCAACTGGACGTGGAAATCCCACGCCGATACGGCATCGACCAGACTGTGGGCGATACCCTCGGCCCGGGTGGGGTTTTTCGGGCCCTCCGGACCATTCCGGTACTAATTGATATCTGCAAAGACATGGAAGAACTCTGTCCCGAGGCCATTTTCCTTAATTACACCAACCCCATGGCCATGCTCTGCTCCGCCATGAACCGGGCTACCCGCATCAAAAATGTGGGGCTCTGCCACAGCGTGCAGGGGACCGCCCGAACCTTAGCCGAGTTCATCGGGGCGGAAGTGAGAGAAGAAATGCATTACCAGGATGAAGACAGCGCTTTTTTCTACAAACCCATCCCACCGGATATCGAATACTGGGTGGCAGGCATCAACCACCAGGCCTGGTTTCTGGAGTTTCGTTACCGTGGCGAAAACGCCTACCCGCTTCTTTTCAAAGCCATGGAAAACCCGGAAATTTACATCCAGGAAGCGGTACGCTTTGAAATCATGCGCCACTTCGGGTACTTTGTGACCGAGTCCAGCCACCACATGTCGGAGTACGTCCCCTATTTCCGCAAAAACGCCCGGATGGTGGAGAAATTCATTCCCAAACGCTGGGATTACTACGAAATCTGCCGGAAAGGAGCATCTTCCTATCTGGAAAGAATCAAACGCCAGATAAACGGCGAAGAACCGATACCCATCAGAAGAAGCCTGGAATACTGCGCCCCCATCATCAATGCTTTAGAAACTGGAGAAATGGTGCGAATCAACGGGAATGTAGAAAACCAGGGAATCATCACCAACCTCCCGCACGGGTGTTGTGTGGAAGTGCCGTGCCTCGTGGACCACCTTGGCATCCACCCCTGCCAGGTAGGTGAACTCCCACCCCAGTGCGCGGCCCTTAACCGAACCAATATCAACGTCCAGGAGTTGGTCGTGGAGGGAGCGTTGCAGAAAAAGAAAGAGTACATTTACCAGGCCATTTACCTTGATCCCTTGACCTCAGCGCTCCTTACCCTGGAGGAAGCCCGAATCATGACCGACGAAATGTTTGCCAAAGAACGGGATTTTCTTCCCGAGGACCTGCGATAGCGAGTTCGAACGGAGCTTCTTCGGGAATCTTCCTGGGGAAGCCTCTTGACTTTCTACTCCCCAACTTTTTTGTGCTACAATGGGGGTAGATTCTTGGGGGAGGCGATAGGATGAAAGAAACCATCTCGGAACGAATACAAACCATAAGCCGTGAATATGGGGATAAAATTGCCGTATCACAGGGAAGCTGGACCATCACTTACGTGGATTTACTCAAAGAGATCGAAAAAGAAGCCCAGAAAATGGAAAAGGCGGGATTAA
>JABUEZ010000005.1 GCA_013314795.1 Candidatus Profundicultor aquiphilus
CCAAAGAAGTCTCAGGTAACCGCTGATTCTCCTGCCGTAATCGAGTTTCGTTTTTTTGTCTCCAAAAGTTATTGCGAGTTTCGTTTCCCTGCTCAAAAACACCTTAGCAAGGACTATTTCATGTTTTATACAGCGGTCTTTTTGGTAGTTGTTCCAGCCATGTTTTCTTCTTTGTTGCTGCAGAGTTTTGAATGGAGCTCAAGCCGTGAAAACTCGGCGGTTTCGGTTAAAGGTTGTTTCAATAGTGAACAAAAAGAGTTGCGGGAATGATTTTCGAAAGGGTGTGGAAGTAAAGGTTATTAAATTCCATGGTAGAGCAATTATCCGGTCCAGGTGGGCTGGAATACTCTCCTGTGGCCTCTTGAAAGTCTATGACCCTGAAGTATACTTTTGGTAAGAGAAGAACAAGGAAGCAATGGGCAATCTTTGGGAAAGCCAATGGCAGACTTCTTTGAGGTCCATTGTTTTGCCGAGGGGAAAAATTTCTTTGACATCGCTTTTTGGGTATTAACAGAGGGGGATGGGCATGAGCAAAAGATTCCCATGGGTAACGAAGCGGGAAAGGACGTCATTTTTACCTCGTTCGTTGCGAGCTCGAACGTTATTTGCTGATTACCAGGTTCAGTTTTACGAAACGGTTGCAGTTCCTGAAGTTCTTCTTGAGCAGATTGTCCTCGATGACATCGATAGGGATGCGCTTCGCGCTTTTGCGCAGTGGCGGATGGACTTTCCCATTGAATCTCCCAGGCATTTTCTGAGCGAACAGGATCTGCAAATTCTTTCGGTGATGGAAAAAATCCTTCTTCGGGGGCGATTCACGCTGCTTTCGCCAGCTCTTGAGGAGGAAGTCTCGGCATTGTTTCCTCTGGCAAAGCAGAGTAACCTTCTGGATGCCCTTTTACGGCTTTCTCGGTGGGTACCACGGGTAGGGATGGTTGAACAATTCTGGTTTGATAGTGAGGAGGAACGGATTTTTTACTGGGAAATTCTCCCTCAGTATCTTGGGGAACATTTCCAGCACTGGGTTATTCCCCAGGTAGAAATCTTGAGTCTTCTTCCGCCCAACGCCGATACCGCGGATTTCGTTGGCCAACGGGTTGACTTTGTCATTATGCGGCCGGGGAAAGCAGGCATTGTAGTGGAAATCGATGGTTTGCAGCATGAAGGTCATTTTGTCGATCGAGAACGCGATGACGCTCTGAAACTCTGGGATTATTCCGTGGTGCGCATTCCTGCTGAAGAAATCCGGCAGCGATCAGGGAGGATGCTCGTTTACCTTCAGGGTTTACTCTCGGATAGTGATACCACTTTGGTGCAACCGGAAAAGACGCTCCGTTACCTTTTGGCTTTCAAGGTTGCTCATCAGATGGCAGTTGCCCTTCTCCAGGCGCTTCGCTTTGGTTTTCTTGATTTTGGGAATCCATCTTCCTGGCAAATCGCTACTGATCTCCATCGATTGGGCTTTTTTGAGAGCGAAGAAGCATTGCGTCTTACACAGGGAGTTGTTCGTGATTTTCTGGAACTTCTTCGTAACGTGAGTCGTCTCTATGGACGACCTATTCAGCCGGGTGAACCGGAAATAGTGATGTCGCCATCAAAGGAAGCAATCCATTTTTCCTTTGCCCACACCCTTGGGGATAATGCAACGACCTTTTTCATTCAGAATATCTACGTTTCTTTTCCCATTGCCCATCCGGCGTTGCCGGCAAGCGCTTTGTATTCCTTCCAACTGACCCCCGAAAGAAGTGATCTGGAGTACTTTCTCCGCTATATTTTTCGTAAACCGTCGTTTCGAGAGGGACAATATGAGGGGATTGTGCGTCTTCTCCAGGGGAAAGACGTGCTTTTACTTTTGCCCACCGGAGCCGGGAAGTCGATGGTCTATCAACTGGCTTCGTTTCTCTTGCCTGGTATGACTCTGGTCATTGACCCCCTCATTGCCCTGATGGAAGATCAAATTGACAACCTGTCTTTGGCCGGCGTGGATCGATGCATCGCTGTCACGAGCCAGATTGAAAATCCTGAAGATCGGCAACAGGTACTGAATCTTGTTGGTCAAGGGGAGTATCTCTTTGTTTTTGTGGCACCAGAACGTTTCCAGACGGTGGAATTTCGCGAAGCACTGCGGACTCTAACTGTACACACACCGGTGGCCATGATCGTGGTGGATGAAGCGCACTGTGTTTCCGAATGGGGGCATGATTTTCGGGTAGCTTACCTCAATATTGGACGGACGAGTCGGGAGTACTGTCAGTGGAAGGGACATATCCCCCCACTTGTGGCCCTGACCGGAACCGCGTCTCGAGCAGTACTCAAAGATATTCAACGGGAACTCCAGATTACGAGCCTGGAGGCAGTTATTACTCCGAAGACTTTTGATCGTGCAGAGCTTCGCTTTCAGGTGTTTCATACTCGTTCCAGCGAGAAAATGGCCATTTTACAGGGATATCTGGGGAAGACACTTCCGGACCTTTTTGGCTTGACCCCCACCAGCTTCTACGAGGCTCGAGGGCGAGAAACCTGTGCCGGACTCGTTTTCTGCCCTCACGTTGGTGGACCACTCGGTGTGGAGCAGGTGGGTTCTTTTATTCGAAAAAACCTTAGCATAGCGCTCGATGTCTATAGTGGGAAAGAACCCAAGGGGATAGAGTGGAATAAGTGGCTCGCCCATAAAAGGCGGGTCACAAGAGCCTTCAAGCGTAACCGTTTGCCCCTTTTGGTCTGTACCAAGGCATTTGGAATGGGAATCGATAAGCCCAACATCCGTTACACGGTTCATCTCGGGGTGCCTGCTTCCATTGAGGCATTTTATCAGGAAGCTGGACGTGCAGGGCGAGATCGAAAAACTGCTCACTGCAGTATCATTGTTTCCATCGATGACATGCGGCGGGCCGAAAAACTTCTCAGCCCCAGCACAAGTGTGGAAACGATTGAAGAAGTTATTAAAGAAACCAAGTGGGAAGACAACGATGATGTGACTCGGATTCTTTATTTCCATATCAATTCCTTTCGAGGCATTGAGGAAGAACGGCAGAATGTGGAGATGGTTCTCGAGCAAATTCCCGATCTTGAGCATTCTGGTTCCTGGATTGTGTCCTTTCCAGAAGGGCTACAAGCTTCGCCGACAAACGAAAGCGATCGAGATAATCGAGAAACTTTGGAAAAGGCCATTTACCGCCTTCTTTTAATCGGGGTTTTTTCTGACTACACCATTAACTACGCCACCAGGGAATTCACCGTGCACGTTACTGGGGCCGCCAGAGAGGAAATCATCGAAGCTTATGGGAAGTATGTGGCCAGTTATCTTTCCAGCCGCCGGAGGGTGGAAATGGAAAAGGTGGCGCGGTTTTTGTCTCTGCCGTATCGGGATTTTGTCCTGAAGGTGGTGGAAGTATGTCTTCATTTTCTCTACGACGTGATTGAAAAAGGGCGCCGGCGAGCATTCTACGAAATGCTTCTGGCCTGTCGGGATGCCCAAAGTGATAATGACTTCAGACAACGAATTCTTCGCTATCTTGAAACTACCGGATACTCCGAAGCCCTGGATGGGCTGATCCGGGATGAGCAGGGCGGAATCATTCAGTCCATGGATATCTTTGACGCTCTCAATTCCCTGCAGGAAATGGCCGAACTCCGGGGGCAGGTTTCCCGGTATCTGGAGAGTTACCCCGACCATCCGGCACTTCTCATGCTTCGAGCACTCACCGAGGCTTTTCTGGCTGATGGGCGGGGTGAGATCGCTCGGCAGAACTTCGGTGCAGCACTCGTTTCGGCGCGGAAAAACTATGGTGTTGGAGAGGATCTGGTTGTTGATTACGCTATCTGGGCTATCTCTCGAACTTTGCAAAAAGGAGATTCCCAGGCCCATGCTCAGGCTCAGGTGTTTCTGAGCGACCTGGCTCAACTTGCCGATCGGAAAGAGTTACGGATGTTTTTGCAGAAATTACCGTTCCGGCTTACCGGTGAGGTGGCCTGGATACTCATTGATCGTCTTGTTAAGCGGTGTCGGCAATTTCTTACCCCCACCATGGAAATCTCATAAGGAGGTGTACCAATGGAAGAGGAAGCACAAAAATTTCTGGAAGCCGAAGAACGTGCTACCCAGCTTGTTGAACTTTTGGAGAAACTCTATGAAGAGGTCGATTCATATCGGTCAGCCAAAGAGGAACTCAATCGAGTTCGGGAGGAGCTTGTAGATCTTATTGGAACTTTGAAAGGTGTTATCGTCGGTAATCAAGAGATAGCCAGGATCCTCGTTGGGATTAACGCTCAGGATATCATTCAAAAACTCATTGCTCTGGAGGATCGTTTTCAGGAAAACGCTCAGAAGTTTTCTACCCTGGAAGATGGTTTACAGGGAATGATGCAGACTTTGACGGCACTGGATAATCGACTGCACGAATTCCGCACCACCCAGGAGCGACAAAGCGACGGCACGCTTCAATCCCTTTCCACGCTTCAGGAAACGCTTTCTGAAGCACGGAACACCATAACTGACATTTTCCCAAAGATAGGCGAAATCAATGAGGCAGTGCGTCAGCATTCACCTCGCTTGGAACGGATTGAACGGGTGGAGCGAATCTGCACAGGCCTTACCACTGCTTTGGGGAAAATCAGCGAGGGTTTAAGTCAAGTTCAGAGATTGGTTCTCATCACTGCCGGCTTGGGTTTTCTGGCCGTCATTTTGAGTTTCGTCGCCATTTTCCGTTAAGAAGCTAACGAGCTTTTACAGGGGTTTTTACTGTTTTCTTTTGGATTCTCCACAAGGCGATGCGCCTTTTGTCGGAGGAGTTTCTGTATTTCTTTCCTTTTGCTAAGCAACGTTCAGTTCGCTTCCCGTTTTTCGCTTTTTGGAGTGAATACAGTGTAGGGGAAAGGTAGTCTGTAAAAATCCTCGCTTTTGCATGAAATCCTGCAACGCGTTGCGTGAGCCCGTCATTTTCTCGATGTGGATCTTATCTTTGTGGTATCCTCAAGAACTGCCTGCGGGAGCTCATTGCCTCTTTTCCGGTCAAAGATAATAAGGAGTATCCAGATTCTCCACGGGTATCGGGTGCACCATAACATTGTCCGAGGACTGACCAAGGGCGGAATTCGTTATCACCCCGAAGTGGATTTTGATGAAGTGCGGGATTTGGCCATGCTTACGACCTTTAAGTGTGCAGTGGTACATATCCCTTTCGATGGTTACCGGGAAAACTCCCTCATCGTGGGTGGCTGTTTGCAGGGAAAGGTAGAGGCCACCGGACATGGAGTGTCTATGGTATCCAGTTTTTGGCCGAGTGAATGGAAATGTCCCTTGTTAGTGCCCGGGTGGTGTACAGGAATTTGGCAAGGTGGGCTGTCTGGTGGCGAAGATTTCTCAAGAGGAATGGGGATGCAAAATCGTGGGTGTGGCCAATGTGGGCGGAGGAGTGGTGAATGCAGAGGGGCTCAAGGTACGGAAACTTAAAAGGTATGGGCAAAAGGAAAAAATCGTGGCTGGGTTCTCTGGAGGAGATTCAATCCGGCGAGCGGACATCTTTCAGGTTTCCTGCGATATTTTTGTGCCGGCGGTTCTGGAGAACCAGATCGATGAACGTACCGCTTTGCAACTTCGTTGTCGAGTGGAAGTGAGTTTGTATCTTCGGATGTTCATGCGGAATGGGTTTGAGGATTGTCTCCATCTGGCCCAAGAGTATGGTGTATCCTGGTGGGAAGCAGTTTTTCTTTGATGGTTTCTCGCGTAGTCAAAACGACGAGAGTGCAGGAAACTTATCCTTGATGTTAAATTTTTTTCTTTTTGAAGTTCTTTTGAAGGAACAGATAATAATTTTTTAATCTGTTTGGGAAAAATTCTTGACTTTCTGAAAGCAATTTTTTAACATCTTTAAAAGCCCCGTGGAGGGTTGCTGGGTGCGAAAACGAAGTGGAACGCAAAAAGCCCAGAAGAGCTCGCCTCGATCAATGGTGGTTTTGCATCTCCTCCGGGAGAATGGTCCAATGTCCCGCAAGGAACTGGCACAGCTGGCTGGAGTAAGTCTTCCTACCCTTGGGAAGTACCTGCAGAGTTTCCGTGAAAAAGGATGGATTGCCGAGGTCACTCAGGGTGTCCGGGGTGCTCATGGTAGGCGTTTTTTCGGTTTGAACCCTCAGTTTGGTCCGGCTCTGGGCGTGGAAATCGGAGGGAAAACACTTCGTTGGGTGGTGGCTGACCTTCAGGGAAACATCCTTGCTTTTGGGAATGAGGACGTGGCTCGAGAGAAAGCCCTTGATGTTCTGGAAGCGTGTGTCAAAGGTGTCAGTGCTCAATGGACCTTGAAGGCCGTGGGTATCGCCAGTTCAGGTATTGTGGAAGCCAGACGGGGTTTTTCCATTCGTTCTCCCCATCGGAATGATCTGGATAATGTGCCCCTTCGGGAACTCTACGAGCAAAAGTTCGGATTTCCCATCTATGTGGATGATGTGAGTCGCAGTGCTGCCTTTGCCGAATGGCATCGGGGAGTTCTACGGGGGGAACGGAGTTTTGTTTATCTTTTTCTGGATGAGGGAATTGGGTTTTCCTGGGCTGCGGATGGATCTCTGTATTATGGACCGGTGGGTATTTCTGGGGAAATCGGCCATTGTGTGGTGGAGGAAAACGGACACCTTTGCGGCTGTGGGAATCGCGGGTGTCTGGAAACTCTGGCATCGACTGAGGCCATCGTGCAGAGAGCCACTCAAGCTCTGCAGATGGGGGTTGTTTCTTCGTTGCGGGGTAAAGAACTTTCCATCGCGTCCATCGTAGAGGAAGCTCGGCGGGGAGATAAGCTCTGCTATAGTCTCATCACCGAAGCAGGGGAGTACATTGGCAAAGCGATGGCTCAACTCCTTAATATTCTCGGTATTCCTCTCTTTGTTCTGGGTGGAGAACTCCGCCAGGCTGAACAATTGATTGTGGAACCGATCACTCGCATGGTTCGGGCCAATGCTCTGGTTTCCCTTACGGCTTTTCTTGACGTTCGGGTGGCGGTACTCGATGAACGTGCTGGGGCGCTGGGTGTGGCCATGCAGGCGCTACGGGAAGTTCTGGAACAGGTGGTAGAGGGGGAAATGATGGAAAAAGCCGGGAACGACTGAACCAAAAGGGAGGCGATACAGATGGTTGTGAAGCCCTCGTTTGGGGGACCGGGAGCGTATCTCATTGGTGAGGAAGAAAAGCAAGAGATTCTCGATGTACTTGAATCGGGGTATCTCTTTCGCTACGGTGCTGAAGACGACCCCAATTTCAAGAAAAAGGTTTACACTCTGGAAAAGGAGTTTGCGCAATTTATCGGGGTCAAGTATGCCGTAGCTGTAAACAGTGGAACAAGTGCGCTCCTCTGCACCCTGGCAGCGCTTGGCATTGGCCCAGGGGATGAGGTGCTTGTTCCCGGGTACACCTTCATCGCTTCTATTTCCAGCATCATCATGATGCGGGCCATTCCGGTGCTCTGCGAGGTGGACGAGTCCCTGACTATCGACCCCAAGGATGTGGAACGGAAAATCACCGATAAGACGAAAGCCATCATGGCGGTGCACATGTTGGGAAACCCCTGCGATATGGAAGCAATTATGGATATTGCTCGAAAACATAACCTGGCAGTCATCGAGGACTGTGCTCAGGCTACTGGAGGAAGTTATCGCGGAAAGCGTCTGGGAAGCATTGGAAACATTGGGGCTTTTTCGTTGAATATTTTTAAAATGATTACCGCCGGAGATGGAGGTATGGTGGCCACCGACGATTATGACCTCTATGAGCGGGCTTTTGCCTTCCACGATCAGGGTCATAAACCCCTGCGTATGGGAGTGGAAGTGGGGCAGCGGAGTATCGTGGGGCTTGACTTTCGCATGAACGAGTTGACCGGGGCGGTGGCGCTGGCGCAGCTACGCAAAATCGACCGGATTCTTGCCGCTCTGCGAGAGAAGAAACGAAAACTCAAAAACCTTCTTACCGGTCTTTCGGGTTTCACCTTCCACAGGATTAACGATGAAGATGGAGAATGTGCTACGCTTCTCACACTTATTTTTGAGAGCAAGGAAAAAGCCGAAGCTTTTGCCGCCAAAATTGGCACCAAACCCCTGGCCTACTCCGGATGGCATGTGTACAACAACATGGAGCAGATTCTGGGGAAGAAAACCTATACGGCATATCCCTGTCCCTATGAGTGCCCAGCCTACGGGAAAAAAATCGAATACCACGCTCATATGCTGCCGCAGACCGACGATCTCTTGTCTCGGTCGGTCAACATCAGTGTCGGGGTGGTGGACAAAGGTTTGGGTTCACCTTTTGGAATTACCATTACTTCCTCCGATGAGGAAATTGGGCAGGTGGCCGAAACCATCCGGAAGCACGTGGTCACACTGAGAGGGTAGGGGTCATGAAACTCAGCCGACTGGAAGTTTTATCCCCTGAGGAGATTAATCTCATCCACCAGCGTTCTCTGGACATTCTGGCAGAGGTGGGTATTCTCGTGGAGAGTGAAGCCGCTCGAGAACTTGTACTTTCTCATGGGGGGAAGCTCAAAGACAAACGAGGCGTTGTGACCGTTCCTCCGAAACTTGTGGAGCGGTGCGTGAAGTTGCTTCCCCGGGAGGTACCCCTCTTTGACCGGGAAGGGAATCTCGCTTTTACCCTGGGTGACGGGGGGATGTACTGTGTAAGTGGTCACAATGCGGTGTTTATGCTCGACACCGAGCGGGGAGAACGGCGTGATTCTACCGTGCAGGATGTAGAACGGTTTGCGGTCATCTCCCAGGAAATGAGTGATATCGATATGGTGGGCGTTCCCCTCATGCCCCAGGACGTAACACCGCAGACTACCCTGCTTCATGCGATAGCAGCCATTTTCCGTAACGCCACTCGTCCCGTCTTTTTCTCCTCAGAGAGTGAAGCCATCAACCGGGCAGTGATTGAAATGGGCAAGGCGGTTATGGGGAAAGCGACTCTGCAGGGCTCCTCGTGTCTTGTGAGCCAACTCTCCACCACAAGCCCCCTTTATTGGGAGAGAGGGGCGGTAGAAGCACTGCTCCTTGTGGCTCGAGAGGGAGTGCCACTTGATTTTCTCCCTCAGCCTATTGCTGGCTTGACCGCTCCCTATACCCTGGCGGGATTACTCGCTGTGCACAATGCTGAGGTGCTTTCGGGGGTGGTGCTGGCGCAGCTTGTAAACCCTGGAACGCCGGTGATCTATGGGGCTGCCTGGACCACGTATGAGATGAAGCGGGCCAATGTGCTCATTGGAAGAGCGGAATCGTCCCTTTTGCGCATCGCCGGAGCGCAGATGGCTCACTTCTATGGTATGCCCAGCCACACTACTGCCCCCGATACCGATGCGCACCTTCCCGACCAGCAGACCGCCTGGGAGAAGATGCTCTCCACAGTGGCAGGACTTATCGGAGGGAATGACATGGTGGTGAACCTGGGGATGTTCGGGACCGGAATGATCGTAAGCCTGGAACAGCTGGTCCTCGATAACGAAATGTACCGGATTGTGAAGCGATTTGCTCGGGGCATTGAGGTTGACGAAAACCATATTGCCTTTGAGGTGATTCGTTCTGTCGGCCCACGAGGAGAGTTTTTGACTTCCGAACATACGCTGCGGTTCCTCCGGACCGGAGAGCACCAGGAGCTCTGGGTGAGTAGCGGAGCAAATTACGAGGGCTGGGTCAACGAAGGGCGAAAAAGCGTCTATGAGAAGGCTGCTGATATAGTGGTAAAGATTCTCCAGCGTGGTCCTCGCTTTCCCCTTTCTGAAGAAAAAGCCCGCTGCTTGCAGGAAATCATCATCGAAAGCGAGCGGCGGATGGGCGTTCACTAAAAGGAGGTGGTGGTGGAATGGTCAAACCCCGCATGGGGCTTTTGGGTCTTGCTGGAAAGCTTGAAGTCGGTTTTGGAGAAGCGCTGTCCCTCGTGAAGCGTCTGGGAACGGTACTCGGGCAGTTTGGGGATGTGGTGTCGCCATACCTTGTGCTCTCTGATGCCGAAACGGTCAGGGAAGCGATACGGTTTTTCCAGGGACAGGAATACGACCTTCTTGTGGTTGCCGTGGCCACCTGGAGCGAGGATCACCATCTTCTGGACTTTCTGGAAGTTTTACCCTGCTACGTCCTTCTGTGGGCCTTTCCAGCAGTTGATACCGGCTCGTTGTGTGGGGTGCATCAGATCGCCTGTGTGTTGAAAGAACTGGGTCTCCCCTATGCTGCGGTCTATGGAGAACCGGAGGATGAACTTGCTCTGCAAGAAGCCAGGGTAATCATCCGGACACTGGCATTGCGGCGCTTTTTGCGAACTGTCAAAATCGGGGTTATCGGTGGGCGGATTCACGGCATGACGGAAATTGCCTTTGACGAGCTGGAGCTTAAGGCTCGCACCGGGGTGCGTCTCATCAATCTGAGTGAAATGGAGTTGGTGGGACGGGTGGAAAATGTCGATGTGTGGAGGGCAGAGGAGGAATGGCAAGAGGTGAAAGCCAGGGTGGGCGTGGTGAATTCGGTGGACGAAGCTGGGATTGAAGCCATGCGTTACTTCCTGGCTTTGAAGGGTCTCGTGGAAGAGTTTGACCTGCAGGGGTTGTGTGTGCGCTGTTACCCTGACTTCATGGGCCGGGTGTGCCTGGCGTATTCCCTTCTTGCCGAAGAGGGTATCGTCTGTGGTTGTGAGGGAGATGCGGCGAACACCATAGCCATGAAACTTCTTTTTGAGTTAACCGGGGAGCCAGTACACAACACCGATTTGCTCTATCCTGATCCTGCGACAAAGACGGTGCTCTTCTCCCATTGTGGCTCAGGGGCTTTTTCCCTGGCATCTTCTTCGAAATTTATCCAGCTTGCGCCGGTGCGTCTCATGGACCGGGGTGTCTGTGCCTTGTTTCCTTCTCGACCAGGACCGGTGACTTTGGTGAATCTGGTGGGACGCAGGGGGACGCTGCGGCTTTCTACCTGGTACGGAGAAGCGGTGGAAACCGGAATGGAGTTTCCCGGAAATCCCCTCAAGGTACGCTTTGCCACAGATTTTGCCCTGACCAACCGACGGATTCTCGAAGAAGGAATCGGCCACCACTGGATGGCCGGCTATGGCGATGTGCGAAGGGAACTTGAGCTTTACTGTGGTCTCTCCAGCATTCGCTATATTGGGTTGTAGGAAAGTATAACAATGAAGGAGGAGGAAGGAATATGACTTTCAAAACTCTGGTATGTTTTGTGGTGCTTGGTATTCTTCTTTTCGGTGTGGTAGGTATTGCCCTTGGGCAGGGGGTTCTTAATATCCTCTGCTTTCAGGGTTATACCGAGGATGTCTGGGTGAAAGAGTTCGAACGGCAAACCGGCATCAAGGTGAATGCCACGTATGCTGGAACGGTGGAAGAGATGTTCACCAAAGCGGCCGCTGGTGGCGGTCTCTACGATCTTGTGTCCATCGATTGTGGCTCGGTAGAACGTTACTACAAGCATGGACTCTTACAACCTATTGACTTGTCTCTGGTGCCGAACTGGAGCAAACTCAGCAAGAAGTTCCAGGAAATTGACTTCACAATGTTTGAGGGGAAGCCATACCATGCTCCGTTTGTATGGGGTTCCAATAACATTGTGTACAACAAGGGTGCCGTGGGTGAACTTCCCCCCACCTGGGCGGTGCTGTGGGATCCCAAATACAAAGGGCAGATTTCCATTACCGATGAAGCCAATAACAACGTCGTCGTGGCGGCCATTGCCCTGGGTTTCCCTGACCCTTACAATTTGACCCCGGAGCAGATGATGAAGGTGCGGGAGAAACTCCTTGAGATCAAGCGAAATCTGCGTACCCTCACCGTAGGTTTTGACTCGGAAAAAAGCGTTCTGGGAAGTGGAGAAACGAATCTCACCCTTTCTGGATATGATTCTGGGCTCCTGCTCTATTGCCGTGATGAACTCGGGATGGATGTGAGTCGTCTCACCCCGAAAGAAGGCATCTACGTCTGGGTGGATGGATGGGTGATTCTCAGGGATGCCAAAAATGTGGAAGCAGCCCATAAGTGGATTGACTTCATGCTGTCCGACTTTGCTCAACAGGAACTGGCCAAGTTCATGGGTTTTGGGGCAGCCACACCAGCAGCCAAGGAAGTCCTTGATCCCATGGTGGTGGAACTTTGTTACTACGATGACATTGACCGAGTACCAGTACCGGTATTCCTGATGAAAAATCCGGAAGATTTTGAAGCTCGAGTGAACCTGTGGAATGAGATCAAAGCAACCCCGTGACATCTCTCTTTCCGTTTTAATCTCTGGGCTGAGAAATTTCTCAGCCCAGAGGATGAGGTGAAAGAACCATGGAAGAAACTCCAGCCATCAAACTGAGCGGTATTACCAAGTGGTACGGTTCAGTGCAGGCAGTTTGCTCTGTGAATCTCGATATTCGCCAGGGGGAGTTCTTCTCTCTTCTTGGTCCCTCCGGTTGTGGAAAAACGACCACTCTACGTGTGATCGCTGGGCTGGAAAGCCCCACCGCGGGAAGGGTTTATCTCGAAGGAGAAGACGTGACCGATGTTCCACCCTATCGTCGTAACGTCAATACCGTTTTTCAGGACTATGCCCTTTTCCCCCACATGACCGTGGAAGAGAACATCTATTTTCCTCTTCGCATGCGGAAAATCAGTCGTGTTGAAGCGCGGCCCATGATTCAGGAAGCGCTGGCTCTTGTGAATATGAGTGGCTTTGAGAAACGTTACCCCCATCAGTTATCCGGTGGACAGCGCCAGCGGATAGCGCTGGCCAGAGCCCTCGTAAATCGGCCGAAGGCGCTCCTGCTTGATGAACCCTTAGGGGCGCTTGATTTTAAACTGCGGGTGGCCATGCAGAAGGTTCTCAAGGATATCCAGCGGAACGTCCGGATTACCTTTGTTTACGTGACTCACGATCAAACTGAAGCCATCACCATGTCGGACCGCATCTGTGTGATGAAGGATGGTCTCATCCATCAGGTGGGTACTTCAGAGGAAATTTACAACTCCCCCTCCTCGATTTTTGTGGCCGGCTTCATCGGAGATATGAATTTCATGGAAGGAGTGGTAACGGAACGCCATGGGGACGAAGTGGTGGTTGACGTGAACGGGTTTATCATACGGAGTGGAAGACCCATGGGAAATTTTGTGGTCGGGGAAAAAGTGATGGTCTGTGTTCGTCCGGAGAAAATCTGTGCTCAAGATGTCTGTAACCTGGAGGACATGCAGCGTTTTGATAACCGTTTCCAGGCCGTTATTACCCGGATTGTCTTTCGGGGGAACGATTACGAGATCACCGTGGGGCTCGGCGAAGCCAGTATGCGACTGATAGAGAGTGCTTCGGACTTCAAGGGGGAGAACGAAGGTGACTCGCTCTATGTGGGTTTTCTGAAAGAAGATGTCCTGCTCTATCCCCTTCAGGCTGAGGAGGAAAAAACCCATGAACAGCTCGATTGAAAATACCTGTCCTGGTCCGAAGAAATCGTGGAATCGGGCCCTGCTTCAAGGTTTACCGATTTTTATGTGGATGCTCCTTCTCATCCTGGTACCGCTGGCCATCATGTTTGTAACCAGCTTCTTCGTGAAAGAAGGTGTCCAGGTGGTTCACCGCCTGACTTTGCGCAATTACCTGGAGTTTTTCACCAATCCCATCTATCTCCCCATCTTTTTCCGGACCATCTTTCTGGCCTTGAGTGTTTCTCTGACTGCTTTGCTTCTTGCCTATCCGCTGGCCTTCTTTATCTCCCGAAAGGTGACCCGCTTTCGCAGTCAGCTCTACATGATGGTGATTGTCCCCCTCTGGATCAGTTACCTGGTGCGCATCGTGGCCTGGCGAACCATCCTCGGCCGGGTAGGGGTATTGAATTCTTTGCTCCTTGCTCTTGGCCTTATCCGGGAACCGCTTCCCTTTCTCATTTATAGCCCTTTCGCGGTCTATCTGACCCTGATTCATATTGCTCTGCCTTTCGTGTTCATTTCGGTGTTCAGTTCTCTGGAGAAAATTCCCTCCAACCTTTTGGATGCTACGTCCGACCTGGGGGCCAATAGCTTTCAGACTTTCCGTCACGTGATTCTTCCCCTCTCGATGCCGGGAGTGGTGAGCGGTTTTACTCTGGCTTTCGTCATCGCTCTGGGGGATTATATCATTCCCCAGCAGCTGGGGGGTCTGAACGGCTTAATGTTCGGTAATTTGATTGTTTCTCAGTTCGGATATGCCTTTAACTGGCCTCTGGGGGCGGCGCTGGGGTTCATCATGTTTGCGGTAGCAGTGGCCATTCTCTTTTTCTCCCAGAAGTTGGGTTCTTCGGAGGGATTTCTGGAATGAAGAGGACCGGTACTTTCTCTTTTTTGCGAACATACAGTGTTCTGGTGTATTTTTTCCTCTACTTTCCGCTTCTCGTAGTTTTTCTCTATTCCCTGAACGCTTCCCGTTCTACTGTCCGCTTTGAAGGTTTAACCCTGGCATGGTACAGCAGGCTTTTCCACAATCCCGCACTCCTGGAGGCTCTCTTCAATTCCCTCAAGGTTTCCGCGGTGGCGGTATCCTTTGCAGTGGTAGTGGGAACTACCGGAGCGCTCTTTCTCAACCGGGTGGAGTTTAAAGGGAAGGCCCTTTTTCGGAGTCTTTCCATGCTTCCCATCATCCTCCCCGGGATCATTGTGGGCCTTTCCTTGCTTGTGTTTTTCATCAACCTGCGCTTGCAACTTTCCCTCTGGACGGTGATGCTCGGGCATATGACCTTCACCACCCCGGTGGTGATGTTCCAGGTGCTGGCGCGCCTCCAGCGTCTCTCCCGAAATCTGGAAAACGCCGCCATGGACCTGGGAGCCAAGCCACATCAGGCTTTTCTCTATGTAACCCTGCCTATGATTAAACGGGCCATTGTGGGTGGAGCATTGCTCGCCTTCACCATGTCTTTTGATGAGATCATCATCACCTTCTTTCTCATCGGTACCACCAACACTCTCCCGGTCTATCTTTACGGGATGCTCCGTTTTGGGCTTTCACCGGAAGTGTACGCCATTTCCACCATTGTTCTCGGTTTTTCTCTTTTGCTTATCCTTTTCATGGCCCGTTACACCGGTACTGGTGAAGAGATCTATGGAAAACGTTAAACCGTTAAGACACATCATGACCGGAAGAGTCCTACGGTGAGAAGGTATCGTGTGACCACGGCCAGGACCCCCACGATGGAGCCATAGGTGACAAACGTGAGGATGGTCTTCGATAACGCTTCGTTTTCCACCCGGAAGTGCCTGGTCGGGTCGGCATTACGCCGCAGTCCTTGACCCTGGCCCCTTCTTTCACCCTGGAATAAGGCCTGTCCACGTTCTGGGGAAGAATGGTTTTCGACGAGGGCAGCATGTCCTCGTCGATACGCTGTGGTGATAAAAGGGGCAGTCAGCCAGCGGGCGAGTGGACTCCTGAACAGGCTGTAAGTTCCAAAAATCACCAGGATGATGAGGGTGGCAAGACTCAACACTTTGAGAGTACGCCGGGAGAAAGGCCATAGTTTCCTGAACATCACGGCTATAGCGCTTATGTGAAGGCCCATATGGACACCAAAAAGGGGCAAAGCAAGAGCTGAAAAGAAAAAGTGCAGGTTTCACCACAGGGGGTCTCTGATTCCCGGTAGAAGTACTCGGGAAATGGAAAGGCCGCTCGCGCCGGCAAAGAAGAAACTTCCCAGAAAGGCCAGGTCAATCACATACGTGAAGCGGGTTTTTCGTGGTAGCCTTTTTTGGAACCAGGAAGTTATGATGCCGGTTATCCATTTCCAGTTGAGCACAAGATGCGTTCCCAAAAGGAGTAAGGCTACCAGTCCGGCAACTTCGTGGAAAGCCAGGCTCAGTACGCGGCTATTGTACAAAAGGGGAACGAGCACAAGCATGGTTACATCGAGAATAATTCGAAAGGTTCTCCTGTTCATATTTCTCTCCTCCAGGTGTCGAGTTTGTTTTTATCATAAGGGTGTTTTGTGAACATTTTATGAACTCCGGATGTCCAATTTGCAAAATTTTTGGCTTTATCCCAGCAAAATACAAAGACCAGGCTGCAGTATAATGTTGTGAGAAAGGAGGGATATGTGTGTCCTTCAGAAGGATCCTTTTGGGCATATTCTTGGTCCTTATGCTTGGTACGGAAGCTTCAGGATGCGTCCAGAAAGAGGATGTAGCTATTGTGCCCCTTGCAGCGTTGGCTTCTCATATTGGAGAAACGGTGTCTACTGAGGGATGCCTATACTTCGCTTGTCCTACAGTCCCTGGGGCTTTGTATCCCCGGGACTGCAAGGTGGTTTTGCGAGACGGGGATGCGAGGATAACGCTGGAATTCCCCCCCGAAAAGGAAACGCTTCGAAAATTCCTGGACAGCTACTATGAGGATCATTTTGGCCGTTGTATTCGTCTTAAAGTTCTCGGTATGGTAGAGGAAGTTCCCTGTGATGTTCCGGAGTGTGTACCCGTGATTTTTATTGAAGTGGAAGATGTGACGGTGTTACGGGAGCAATAAGTCGATTTTTGATGTGACTGGATGGCCGATGGTGATGGAAGTTTTGCCTTTTCGTGTTAGGATTACGCTGATCGGGTTGAAGAATGACTGATCGCCGGGATGGAGTGGGTGGAAGAAGATGAAGGGATTTACGGTATATTAGTGCAATCGATTTAGGTAATGAAATTTGACCCGATTTGCTTAATGGTTTACAATGCACTGTAGTTAAAATTTAATCTTTTGGTAGGGGGTTGAAAAGATGGGTAGGAAGAGTTTGTTTTGGATTTTGGTGTTGTCGTTACTGCTTGCAATGGGTTCCACGGTGTTTGCGGCGACCAGCCTGGTGTTTCAGAGTTACTCAAATCCCACCGAGCAGGTGGCACAGTTTATCCAGAATGTTTTGATTCCGGAATTGCAGAAGAAGAATCCGGATGTAGAAGTGAAATACGTGTATGTGCCATTTGCGGAGTACATGTCGACCATCCTGCAGCAGGCTATCTCAAACACTCTGCCTGATCTGGTATGCCTGGATAACCCGTGGGTGCCACAGCTGATTGAGGCGGGCGTTTTTCAGAATATCAAGGACAATGTGATGAAGGATTTGGGCAAAGATTTCTGGATGGACTTCTTTAGCGGCCACCGGTTGTTGACCAGTAAAGGTGAAGATATCTATGCTCTGCAGGTCCACACCAATAACCTGGCGATTTTCTACCGGGAGGGTTTCTTACAGAAAGCAGGTGTGGGAGAACCACCCAAGACCTGGGATGAACTTCTGGATGTTTCCAAGAAAATCAAAGAAAATCTGAACCTGTATGGGTTAATGCTCTATGCGGGTGCGGATGAGGCCGGTACCTGGCAGTTTGAACCGTTCCTGTGGTCGAATGGGGGAAGCCTTCTGGAGCTTGATCAGCCGGAAGCAATTGAAGCGCTGGAACTGGTGACCAAGATGGTGAAGGAAGGATATACGCCCCGGGATGTTATTAGCTTGAAGGACCAGGGCGACGAGACCATATGGTTTATGAACGGTCAGGTAGCGATGATGATTAACGGAAACTGGGAGTTTGGCTGGCACCTTTTGCCGGAGGAACTGCAAAAACTGGGTGATGTGAAAGTTGCGCCGTTCCCGGTGCCTGAAGCCAACATGCGTTCTGCCGTGTTGCCTTTTGGTGGAGAATGCGTGGGGATTACCACCGGTGACAGTGAAAAAGCCAAATATGCCTGGGAATTAATCCGGATCTGGTTTGCCGATAAACTCGATGAGTACTACGCCAAGTGGACGGGACACATTCCGACTCTGGCTTCATATGCGGCCAAAATCGCTAATACTCGACCGGAATTCAAAGTTTTCATTGAGCAAGCCGCGTATGCGTTGCCGAGACCGCCGATGGGTGGAATGGCGAAGTATCCCGATGTTTCCAGTGAGCTTGCCCTGGCCTTGCAGCGATCCCTTACCGAGACTCAGACTCCTGAGGTAGCCTTCCAGGAAGCGGCCAAGAATATCAAGAATATGTTTACTCCCGAGGAATATGAAGAAACCAAGGCTTATGTGAGACAGATTCTGACGGAAGTTTTGGGAAGGGCCAAGGGACAGTAGTCAGGATAAAGCGGGGAGAGGTTTTCTCCCCGCTTTATTTTTTTAATTTGTCGTTTTTTGAGAGGAACTATATACCTGTTGAGGTATGTGGTATCGGTGCCCTCGCCATCTGATGTTACACCACTACCGAGGGGGAAAATAGAATGAAGATGTCAAAATTTTATCTCCTTCTTTTTTTACTCCCTTCCCTGGCTTTGATATTGATTTTTGGGATTTATCCTGTGGTTTATAACGGTTTTTTGAGTGTCAAAGATGTTACTCTGATCAGTTACATTCGAGGGACGGCCCGAGATGTTGGTCCCTTAAACTATAAAGCAATTCTGGATGACCCACTTTTCTGGAGGTCCCTGTATAACACGATCATCTTTACCCTCCTTTCCATTGTGTTGCAGATGGTAGTGGGGTTTTTGCTGGCGCTTCTCTTTAATTATGAATTCCCTTTGAAGGGTTTTTTGCAGGCTCTGGTAATGATTCCCTGGGTTATGCCGATCATGGTTTCAGGGTCCTTTTTCCGCTGGTTTCTGAGTGATAATGGCTTTTTGAATAATTTTCTTGCGTCGCTGAACTGGATTCAGGAGCCGGTACGCTGGATAAGCTCAGAACGGCTGGTTATCTATTCTTTGACTGCGGTGAATATATGGTTGGGCATCCCTTTTAATTTTATTCTCCTTTATACCGGTATGCAGCAAATCCCTGAAGAACTTTACGAGGGTGCCGATATTGATGGGGCATCAGGCTGGCAAAAGGTGCTTCACATTACTCTTCCGATGTTGAGGCCCGTTATTATTGCCACGTTCGTTTTGGGATGCATTCTTACCTTTAAAGTTTTCGACCTGGTCTGGATCATTACCAAGGGGGGGCCTGGAGGAGCTTCACATCTTTTGAGCACCTTTTCCTATTCCCTGGCGTTTGACCGGTTCCAGTTTGGCAAATCGGCGGCGGTGCTCATATTGATGCAGATTATCGTGGTTCTGTTCGTTGGCTTTTCGAGCAGAATTCGGCTGGAGGAGAGGTGAAATCTATGAAAAAGAACCGAGGGTGGAAATGGAGTCTATTTGTGGCCATCGTGGTTGCCCTGATTGTTTCTCCTCTTTACTTCATCGCCATCGGTGGTTTTATGTCCACCGAAGAAATTTTTTACAAGCCTCCTCATCTCTTTCCACCGGCGCCGACCTTACGTTATTATCAAGACGCCTTTTTGACCCTGCTGCCGTACATCAAGAATAGCTTCATCATTGCTTTTGGTACGTTGCTTTTAACACTGCTCATTTCTTTGCCTGCGCCGTTTGTGCTGACAAAGTTCCGGTTTTCCATGAAAAATTCGGTAAATTTCCTCTTCGCTTTTGTGCAGATGCTCCCATATACGGCGGTGATCATTCCTCTATTTTTGATGTTTACCCGGATGAAATTGATTGATTCCCATCTCGGGGTGGTGCTGGCCCTTTCGGTATTCCTGGCACCTTTTGCCGTGATTATTTTGCGATCGTATATGGTATCTGTCCCTTCAGGCCTGATCGAAGCGGCGCTCATTGATGGGGCAGGGTATTTCAAAATTTTTACGAGTATCGTTTTGCCTCTGTCTGCGCCTGGTATTGCTTCGGTTTCCATCCTGGTTTTTCTTTTGGCCTGGGGTAATTTCATCGTTCCGCTGGCTTTCATTAAGGATGAAGCTGCCCGTCCCATCAGCATAGGGCTTTATGTTTTTATCGGGCAGTACGGAGTTCAGTGGAACAAGCTGATGGCAGGGAGCATGATATACACGATTCCTCCTCTGGTGGTGGCCCTTCTGGAAGGAAAGTCCATCGTTGCCGGGCT
>JABUEZ010000278.1 GCA_013314795.1 Candidatus Profundicultor aquiphilus
TCTCAGAGTAGGTGGCCCAGCGACGATAGAGTTCCACAATGAGACCTGGCTGCTTCCGCCAGATGAGGCCGTGCGAAGGTGCAATGATCGAAACCGGCAAACCGGAAAGCTTCTCGATGGCCCGGAGCACCATGGGGCTGAACTTTGCCACGATGTTGGCATAGTAGCGGAGCGATTCTTTCCGATAAAAATCAAAGTCGCCACACTCATCATCGAAGATGGCCCCCTGTAATGCACCATATCCTCCAAAGGCATCACAGGAAAAAAGGACCTGTGAATTTTTCTCATAGGTCATCATGGTCTCCGGCCAGTGAACCATGGGAGTGAGGAAAAACTGGAGGGTTTTCTCTCCCAGAGAAATTTCTTCACCATCCCTGATTACCTGGATGCGATCAGTAACGCCATAAAATGCCGAAACCATACTTTTTGCCTGTGGCGAGCAGATCAACGTCGCCCGTGGAGCCATCTTCCACAGCACCTTGAGAATACCCGTGTGGTCGGGTTCAAGATGATTCAGAACAATATAATCAATCTGAGAAATATCCAGGAGTTCCTCGACCCGTCCCAGATATTCATCCACCTTGAGGGACTTAGCAAGGTCAATAATGGCCTTTTTCTCATCCACGATGAGATACGAGTTGTACGAAACCCCTTCCTGAGTAATCGGCCACAGTCCTTCAAAAAGGTCGGTGGTATGGTCATTCACTCCTATCCAGTATATCCCGGGGTATACTGCTACCGAAGGCATACAGCACCTCCATCCTGAGTTTATCTTCATTATACTCCAAGAAAGACATTTTCTCGTTTTCTAAAGACTAAAGCGAGCCCGAATCTCGTTTTGTTCTTCAAGGGAAATCAGGCGTTCCAGAAGAAAAGCAATCACCAGAACCCCCACAAATGACATGGCATAACGGGTGAGGGCAAAGCGCGCCCCCAGGCTTTGTGCCTCAAAAAGGAGCATGGGAATTTTCATCGTTGACCATGCACCGAGGAAGACCCAGACATTTCGCAGACTGACCCCCTTTTTGAGTAAGACCTCCGCCACCGGAAATGCCGCATAGAGAGGACCCGCCGCAAAAGCCCCCAGAGCAATGGCAACCATGATGCCCAACCATCCCGATGCATCACCCAGTCTTTTGATGACTCGTTCCCTGGGAATCCAGACATCGAAAAGGCCAACCAGGATAAAAATCGGGGGAATCACGCCGAGCATAAAAAGGGTATTCCGAAATGCTACAGTAAAGACTTTTATTCCCCAGGACGGTGCATAAGCGGTTATTCCAAGACACACCGCCAGGGTTATGAAAAAGCCATAATATTGACTCACGCCCCTCTTTTCCAATTTTCACCACCTCGCTACTATGGAAACGATATACCCGATGACAAACGCATAAAAGTAGGCCAGAAGATTCCTCCACAGAGTGGCTCGGAAACGGAAGTACTGGGTCTCTAAAGGTGCTGTTACTATTCCCACCATCATCAGCGTGGAAATGAAAACCGCCATTTGCGCAATCCCAGCCCCGTTCTCGAGAAGCATCTTCGCCATAGGAAAAGCCACAAAGCCGGGAATAAGGGTAATAGACCCTGCAATAGAAGCAATGAAATACCCTACAAAACCACTCCCCTCCCCTATGAGGGTAACGATGGTTTTTTCGGGCAAGAAAACCAGCAGGAGCGAAATGAGTAATATCACCACCGCAAAGGGAGGAAGGATAAAAAGAAAACTCCGATATGCCCGCCGAAGAGCCTGGATGGTCTTTTCCTTATCCTTGCGGAAAGATACAAAAAGCCAGGTCAGGGCAAGACCATAAAAAATGGGTATCGAAGGATCCTTCATCGTGCTTTCCCCCTTTCTTCAGAAAACAGTCTTCTGAGGAATATCCCAAACCTTTCCAACTGACTTCGAATATGCCCAACTCAAGACTGCAGGGCACTATGACCCTTTTCGGTAACACAGTACACTCGCTTTGCCGGTCCAGAATTGCCTATGATCAATCCCGAACGGACAAGGCCTTCCTCCTCCATTCTGCGCAGGCTTCGGTAAACCAGTCCCACGTCAGGTGTTTCATTCTGGAGCCAGGTTTTGCGAATCTCTTCCAGAAGTTCATACCCACGGGATGATCCGCGGGCCAAAAGGAGAGGGAGGCATGATTGAAGAAACCGTTCAATTTTAAAACCAGGACAGGCACTGGACATCGTTTTTTCTCCTCAATCTGTTATTCCGTCAACAGGGAAAGCATATAATGGCAGAAGTATTCTATTTTAACCTGGCAAAGGGCGGTACCGAGTCCGATCCTTCCCTCTTCATCAGCGGACAGGAATGGCAATCCTCGTCATCAAGGAATTCAACAATCCGATAATCAGGGGAAAAAGAACGGTCAATCCACCGGATGAAAAAGGCTAAAGCAATAACACTACTTAACACTCCCAAAGTGAGGATCGTAGCAGAAAAAACAAACACGCGTAGAACTAGATATACTGATAAAACTCCAACCACAGGAAAAATATACACGAGAAAGGCGG
>JABUEZ010000279.1 GCA_013314795.1 Candidatus Profundicultor aquiphilus
ATTGTTGAGCCATAGAAGACCAGAATTTCCTCAGGACCCTTTCATCAGGCTTTACACTAATACAGGGCACGTCTTTCCATTTCTGTTCTTCCACCTTTTGGGAGACAAAAAGAAAGAAAAAGGGGGTCGATGCCAATGTATTTTTGACTTTCAGAACCACTCTCTCTGGAACTTCCCAGAGCACAAACAGGATTGCCTCCGGAAAAAGAGACGGGGCAAAAAACGAATCAATGACGTTCTTCCATTCTTCTTCACTTCCCACTTTTACCACACGTTGCACCTTCAGTTTCCTGACGATAAAGGGAAGGTACCAGTCTTCGAAAAGTTTCCTTCCTATACGAAGCTCGAAAAGAAAAAGCCGAGAAGAAATATCCTGTTCATACCATTCTTTAAAGGTTTCTTTTGCCAATTCTTCCCACCTTCCATTTGCCCCAAAAGTGAGAAATCCGTATAGCCCCGTCTTGCTGCGTAATAAGGGAATGCCATCCGGCTTTCTGCACCATTTCCAGAGTCTTTCTATCCGGATGACCGTACTCATTCTCTCCACAGGAGATTATAACCGTATGGCATCCGGTACGGGAAAGAAGCTCTGCCAGATTGGGATAATACTTCCCATGATGAGGAAGAACCACCACCTCTGCAGTAATACTCTTTCCGTAACGCAAAAGGGCGCTGATCCCTTCCTCTTCAATATCTCCAGTTACTAAAACCCTCATCCCTGGAAAAGTAACAAGATACACCAGAGCCTGATCATTCGATTTCTCACCAGTCACCGGAAATACCTGTACCGTCACCTCATCAGCCAATCGAAAACCAGTAGGCCATTTGACCGGTACAAACGCAATATCTCTTCTCGCCGAACTTTCTGGTGCAAAAATAGAGAAACGAGGAGAAGCAACAAAAACATCCACGCCTGCCACGTGATCTTCGTGCCAGTGGGTGAGAAAGATATTCCGGATTTCCTGAATGCCTCGATACTGCACAAATCGTTCTAGAATTGTTTTTCCACCAGACCATATCCCCGAATCACTCCTCCCAGATCGATAAAAGAAATGGTTTTTCTTTCCACAATACCACAGGCCAGACCCTGCCCGACATCGAAAACCCAGAATTCTGGGGTGGGAGGGAGAAAAAAAGGCGTTGCCAGAATGGGGAGGAAAATAAGGAAACACAGGACCTTTCTCCTCCTTTTCAAAATGAAAGCAAGCGTTACTACCAGAATCCCCACAAAAACCCATACGCCCCAGAAAATATCCCCTACACGGGAAAAATCCAGGAAAAGATAAGGTAAACGAATAGTAAAAAACTGGGTCAGGAACAGGATACCCTGCAACATGAACCGCAGCAATATTGCCACCAAGCGGCGAGCCGGAGGATACCAGACGAAAGGGGTTCCCCAGAAAGCAAGAAAAAGGACCCCCTCAGTAAGAGGAAGAAGAGCAATGTTTCCCAGGAGAAAAAGCGAGGAGAAAGAAAAGTGATGAACCATGAGAAAAGGAAGCGAAACGGAATACACGGCGAGTCCCAGGAGAAAATTTTTTCCGATTGTCGTTCTCACAAAACTTCTCTTTTTTGCATCTCCTTCCAAAAAACGCAGGACCACCACTAATCCCCAGGTTGAAGCAAAAGAAAGCTGTGCCCCTCCATGAAGCAGCACCTCCGGCTGTAGCACCATCATAACAAGAAAGGCCACCCAGAAAATCCCCCCAGGTGCCACTTTCCTGCCAAGCCTTTCACCCAGAAGATAGAGACTGAACATAAGAAAGGCCCGGAAAGCCGAAGGAACCAGGCTACAGAAAAGAAGATACAGAAAAGAAAAGACAATCAAAAAGAAGAAGGAAAATGGCCTTAAAATAAAGAATCGCTTAAGGGCTACAAGCATCATCCCACCCAAAAGTGTCAGATGAAATCCGGAAACGCAAAAAAGATGATATACTCCCATTCGCTCAAACCAGTCTTTTTGCTGAAAAAATCGTGCATCCTTTTCCCCCAAAAATAGTGCTGCAAAAAGCGATGTCTCATCCCCAAGCTCGCTCTGCCACAGCGAAAGAAATTTTTGTCTCTTATTTTCGACCCATTGCAGAC
The DNA here is from genome assembly GCA_013314795.1 of Candidatus Profundicultor aquiphilus. GTDB lineage: Bacteria > Atribacterota > Atribacteria > Atribacterales > Caldatribacteriaceae > Profundicultor > Profundicultor aquiphilus. The sequence continues at coordinate 2,086 of JABUEZ010000279.1, forward strand.
ACTTAAACCAAAAGGATTGCTCAAAAAGAACCCGAGACTCTTTCACCTCCAGATATCCAACCACCCTCCTTTTCCACCACTCTAAGCGCTGATCCACTCCGCCAGGATTCACACAGGAAACAAATCTCCGAAAAATTCCCCGAAGCGTCACTCGAGAATAGAGGAAATGATCTACGTTCCCCTCCCGTAAGAGAATAGAAGGAGAATAAATGGGAAATTCCTCAATCCGGGTCAGAAAATATCTTCCATCCTTTTCAATAACGTAACCGGTGAGAGAAATCATCTGTTTATCCCATGATCGGGAATACGATATAGGATAATCCAGACTCCAGAAATGAATGCCAATCCCAGCAAAAATCCAGAAAGTCACAAAGAACCAGCAAAAGTAAGGACTGCGATAAAGGATTATTTGCAAACCGAAGAAAACAATTCCCA
>JABUEZ010000280.1 GCA_013314795.1 Candidatus Profundicultor aquiphilus
CTCCAACCACCTGCAACACCTCAAAAACGGAGAAATCGACCTTTTGACCTGTATCGCTTATTCCTCAGAAAGAGCCCGGATGTTCGATTTCAGCGAGGAGACGGTCTGGCTCAACTGGGGAACGGTATACACCCATCCCTCGATTGCGATTCAGTCCTTTCTGGATCTGAACCTCCAGAAAATTTTCGTGGTGTCCAATGATATCTATCACCAGGGTTTACGGGAAATCGTGACCGGGTTTGGTCTGGACTGTCAGCTCATCGAGGTGGAGGACTACAAAGAAGCTCTGGAAAAAGCGTGGGAGGAAAAAGGGGTGGGGGTGGTAAGCCGGACCTTCGGCCTTCTCTTCGGTCCTCGCTACAATCTCAGACCCAGTCCCCTTGTGTTTAGCCCTGTTTCCCTGCGGTTTGCCAGTCCCAAAGGGAAAAACCAGGAAATCCTGCAAACCCTTGACCGCTGGCTCGCCTCTCTCAAAGAAGACCCCCGGTCCGTATACTACGAGGCCATTCACGAATTTCTGGAAATCCATGTGCCCCAGGCATTTCCCCGCTGGGTATCCATTGTGCTTCTTCTGGTAGCCGGAGGAATTGCCGTGCTCCTCACCTTCATTCTTCTGCTCCGCCACCAGGTAGCCCGGAAAACCAAAGAGGTGGTGGAAAAGAATACCGCTCTTCAGAACGAGATTGGATATCGCCGGGAAGCCGAAGCAAAGCTCGCCTTTCAACTGCAGGTCGAACACCTCCTCACCCAGATCTCCACCCACCTTTTTAGCGGTGGGTCGCTCGATGTGGCAGCGCATTTGGCACTGGAAACGGTGGGAAATTTCCTCCAGGCGGAGTACCTGCTGGTCCAGCTTCCCCAGGGGCAGTACTCCTTTATCCATCCCAAAACGGAAAAGAGGGAAATAGAATCGTTCCTCCCCGAAATCCTGAAAATTCCTTCCGTCCGGGAAACCTGGGCAAAGGAGGGGGAAATTCTCTTTTCGGACTGGGAAAACCTGATTCCGGCGCGAAAAAAATCGGTGTTCTTTGCCCTGGCCTTTCATTTTCCCGATGGAGAGGGCTTTCTGGAGGGAATGCTGGGCAGAGAGAATGACACTCAGGAGGAACAAATACACCATATTCCCCTCATCGCCCGGTACCTGAGGGCCCTTTTTGAGTACATCTGGGCCGTCAAACAAAGACAGGAAAGGGACCGGTGGTTCATGGTAACCTTGAGAAGCCTGGGAGATGCCGTGATCACCACCGATGCGGAAGGTGAGGCGACCTTCCTCAACCCGGTGGCCGAAAAGCTCACCGGCTGGTCTCAGGAAGAAGCGCGAGGAAAACCGGTGGAGGAAGTTTTCCGCATTGTGAACGAAAAAACCGGTGAACCGGTGGAAAGCCCGGTGCAGCGAGTGCTCCGATCGGGAAAAACGGTGGGCCTGGCCAACCATACCCTCCTCATCCACCGCGACGGAGAAAAAATTGCCATCGACGATAGCGGTGCGCCCATCCTGGACGAGGGAGGAGTCATCCGGGGGGTGGTTCTGGTGTTTCGGGATGTCACCGAGCGCCGGCGCCTGGAAGCGCAAATCAGGGAAAGCGAGCGGAATTACCGTCTCCTTTTCAATTCCATGCTGGATGGCTTTGCCCTGTTAGAGCGAATCATATGCGACGGCGAAACCGTGGATTACCGGGTCCTGGAAGCGAACCCCTCTCTAAAGCGCCTCCTCCCCCATTTTGACCGGGTAGAGGGAAAACTGGTGAGCGAACTCTTCCCTAACTGGAAGGAGCAGTTTCGCCTTCCCTTACTGAACCGTCTATCGGCGGATCCCCCTCAAAAGCATGAGGTGGCCATTCCGGAACTCGATGCCTTCTGGGAAATTACCTCGTTTACCATTTCCCCGGAACGGATCGGAGTCGTCATCGCCGACATCACCGCCCGCAAAAAGGCCGAGGAGAAAATCCGGTACTTCACCTTCCATGATTCCCTCACCGGTCTCTATAACCGGCTCTTCGCCGAGGAAGAACTGAAGCGCCTCGACGACGGACGGCATCTTCCCCTCAGCATTCTCTTTGCCGACCTGAACGGCCTCAAATTTGTGAACGACACCTTCGGCCACCACCGGGGGGATCTGGTGCTACAGGAGGCAGCCCAGGTCCTGCGGAACTCCTGCCGGGAGAGCGACATCGTGGCTCGATTTGGAGGAGACGAATTCCTGATCATCCTTCCCAGCACTCCCTCCTCGACCCTTGCCGAAATTGCCGAGCGAATCAATGCCCGTTCCCTCGAAGTGCAGGGGGAGGATCCCTTCTTTCTCGGTCCTTCTGTTGGTCTGGCCACCAAAAACGACCCCTCCCAGGACCTCTGGGCCATCATCCAGGAAGCCGAAGAGCACTCCTACGAACGGAAACTCAAGGAACGCACCGTCTACCAGGGCGAATCAACCCTTACCCTTTTCGAAAAAGCGCTCTTCCACCTCAGAATCGAGGAATCCGATGAACTCA
>JABUEZ010000281.1 GCA_013314795.1 Candidatus Profundicultor aquiphilus
CCGGCTGGAGGAATGGGGTTATCGAAATCAACCTGGTGGACGGAAAGACCAAAACGCTATCGCGGTTACTTTCGGGTCCTTATCTTGCGCCCATTTTTTCGGTGTACGGGCGGTATCTTTTCTTTTCGGCTGCTCCGGAGGGCATTTTTGACGCCTTTGCCCTGGATATCAAGACAAAAGATGTTTTCCGCTTAACCCGGGTGGCGAGCGGGTTTCTGGAGCCGGTTTTCACCGGAAAGGGTCTCTACGGCCTTTTTCACACCGTTTTGGGTTTCGGGGTGGGGTTGGTCTCCGAAGAGGCGCTTTTGTGGGAAAGGGTCGCGTTGCCAGAAGATCCCACCATGCAAAGGGCCCTGGTTGAATTCCCACAGAAATCCTATCCTGAGTCCCGTTACCGGCCCTGGCGCTGGCTTTTTCCCCGTTTTTGGGTTCCGCTTCCCGGAGGGTTCCTGGTAACTGCCCGGGATCCCCTGGGTTTCCACGAGTATTCCCTGAGCTATGAGGAAAGGCCCGGTGGAGCATGGAGTGGTGATTTTTCCTATCGGGGTAACTTCATGGAACCGGAAATCGCCATTGACCTTCATGGAGAAAAGGAAAAATGGACTTACGGGGTAACGCTTGATTACCCCATGGTGGTCGAAGAATTCCGGAATAGCACCCTGAGCGTTGGGTATGAGCGATTTTGGCGGGAGGATTCCCTCTATCCGGGGTGCTGGGAAGGGTGGTTTGCCAAGGTGGAAATGAGCCGTTCGGGGGGAAACGACCGCGTTCTGCTCGATTGGGGTGGGGCGTTACAATATCGCCGCGGATTTTTGGGAGGTCAGGAGACCGAAAGTATGGTGGGCACCTGGTGGGGGAAATGGAAAAAGGCTGGGAACCCTGGTCCGACATTCGAGGTTGAAGCGTCCCTGGGAAAGCACAATCTCTCCCGGTTTTTTGCCCTGGGGGGATGGGAAACTTCCTGGCCAGTGGCCGGGTATCCGAAAGAAACGCTCCGGGGTAGGATTGCCGGACGACTACGTCTTGCCCTTTCCTGGCCAATTACAACCTTTGATGGGCCTTTTTTCAGCATGGGAATCGTGCAGGATCTCGTCGGAACGATTTTTCTCGAGGGAGGATTTGCCGGGGAAACACTGTCAGAGGTAGCTTCCCTGTTCTCGGTGGGTGGAGAACTCACGGTGCGCGCCTTTGTGGCCGAGGAAATCCCGCTTTCTCTCACCGTGGGTTATGCGAAACCCCTGAAGCCTGAATATCCGGGAGAATGGTGCCTGGAACTGGGGGTACGCTTCCGGTAGGGCATTTTTATCGCCGTTTCACGATGGCCGTTTTGCCCTGCCAGCTAAAGTAGGAGACACGACCCTCTTTTTCTAATTCGAGGACCCCTTTCCAGACTTCCACGATATCCATTCCAACTCGTTCGGCAAGGTCGGAAAGGAAAACCGCTTCCCGAAACGCCTGGAAGATTTTCTCTTTTAGATCCTTTGCTTCTTCGCCACGCTGAGCAAGGAACACCATTTGTTTCTCCAGAGAATGCAAGACTCCTATTTTTGGACGAATTATACCATTTCTATGGCATTTTGAGGGGATTTTTGCGGTATCTCTTCCGTATTTTTCCAGAATTTTTCCGGAAAAATTTACTTTTACCATGGAAGGTGGACCAAAACGGGGAAATAGGAAATCCGTTTCGGGGTTTTATTCGTCAACAGTTGAAGGGAGTGAAGAACATGAAGAGGATTTTCCTTTGGTGGGTTCCGGTTTTTGTGGTGGTGGCTTTCTTTGGGGTGTCCAGTGCCGGGGAACGGGTGAAGCTTACCCCCGATACCCCGGATACCGAGATTATTTCTATGAATCCGGCAGAAGTGGATCCCTCGCTTTTACCCCTGGACCCCATTGAGAATTTGAACGTGACCGGTACCCCTCCGGAGAACTTTGATCTTGCCGGATGGCGTCTTGGAGTTTCGGGAAAGCAAGTGGGGAATCCCCTTTCTTTTTCCTATGAGGAACTTTCCAATCTCCCCATGGTGGAAAAGAAGGTGCTCCTCATCTGCCCTGGGTTTTTCGCCGACTATGCCGAGTGGGAAGGAGTACCGCTGCGAGTGCTTCTTGAGAGAGCTCAGGTTGAAGAGTATCAGCGGATTCGCCTTGTGGGCCTCGACGGGTACGAAACTGTTTTTACCCGCGAAGAACTGGAGGGGGAGAAACTCGACCTTCTCTTTCTTGCCCTGCGGGTGAATGGGGAAACCCTTCCCCCTGAACACGGATTTCCGGTGCGCCTGGTGGCTGAAGACTTTTACGGCAGTCGCTGGGTGAGATGGTTAAAGGAGATCGTGGTGGAGTAAAATATGCCCTGCATCCTGTTTTGGGATGCAGGGCATCGGGTTAAAACTTTCTGCGGGCCAAAAGGACCTGGTTTAGAAGCACGCTTCCCACCAGCACCACGCCCAGTGATCCC
>JABUEZ010000282.1 GCA_013314795.1 Candidatus Profundicultor aquiphilus
GGGTATTACGGTTCATCGCACCGATTGTGTGAACGTCAAACACCTGGCTGATGGGGAACGGCTGATCGATGCTGAATGGAAGCCAGATTTGACGCTCCGTTACAGCGCTGGGGTGGTGGTGGAGGCGCTGGATCGCCCACGGCTTCTTGCTGATGTCACGAATGCCGTGTCAACCTGTCAGATTGAAATCAAAGCAGCCAAGGCCCGGACGGTGGGGAATGAGGCGCATATTTATCTTCTGCTTGAGGTTGGGAAACGAGAGGAACTGGACATACTTTTTCGGGAAATCCACAAAGTTTCCAACGTTAAAACGGTTCGAAGAGGAGGTGCATTCTACCTGAAATGAGGGCTGTGATACAGCGGGTTTCTCGCGCTTCGGTACGGGTTGATGGGAAGATTATCGGAGCAATTGACGAAGGGCTTCTGGTTTTTCTGGGGGTGGGTAAGGAAGACGGAGAGAAGGATGTGGATTTCATGGTGCGAAAGATTCCCAATCTCCGCATTTTTGAGGATGAAAACGGGAAAATGAATCGCAATCTCAAAGAGGTCGGGGGTAAGGTGCTCTTTATTTCTCAGTTTACCCTTTATGGAGATTGCCGTAGAGGCCTGCGCCCCAGCTTTGATGAGGCAGCGCCGCCTGCAGAAGCGCGAAGGTGGTGTGAAAAAGTGGTGGAGGGGCTGGAAAAAGAAGGAATCACGGTGGAACAAGGGGAATTCGGTGCATTTATGGAAGTGGACCTCCTCAACCAGGGACCAGTGACGATTCTCCTTGATAGTAAGGAAAGGAGAAGACAATGACCATTAGATTAGAGCGATTTGTTCTGGGAGAGCTTTTGACCAATACCTATCTTCTTGGAGTTGATAAGGAAACCATCCTCATTGATCCGGCGGTTCCCTCTCAGGAAATATGCGATATGATTAAGGAAGAAGGGCTTTATCTTCGGTATATTGTGAACACCCACGGTCATATTGACCACATTGGGGGTAATGCTTTTTTCAAAGCGTGTTTTCCCGAGGCGCAGCTTATTGTGCATGAACGGGATCTCCTTTACCTCCAGAATCCCTCGCTCAATCTCTCGGTGGAACTGGGAGAATCCTATGTTTCCCCATCGCCGGATCTGGTGATTCGTGGTCTTGAAACATATTCGATGACGATTTTGGGGGAAGAGGTGGTTTTTGTCTCTACGCCCGGACACACTCCGGGAAGTATGTGCCTTTCCCTGCCAGGTAAAAAATGGCTTTTTAGCGGTGACACCCTTTTTGCGGGATCGGTTGGCCGGGTAGACCTTCCCGGAGGGTCATTTCGTGACCTGCTTACTTCTCTGGCAGTAGTTTTCGAGCACTTTTCTGATGAAACCCTGGTATACCCTGGGCATGGGGCGGAGACTACCATTGGAAGAGAAAAACAGGAAAATTTCTATTACCTTGAGTATGTGGCCGAAAAACCCTGAAGGGGTCCCCTTCAGGGTTTTCTCATTTTACACCTCTTCGATATAGCGGCGGTACTCCTTGACCAGTTCTTCAGCCCGCAGGCGGTCCTTAGACTCGGCAAAGAGGCGGACCAGGGGCTCAGTTCCCGAAGGGCGCACCAGAACCCAACTGTCGTCTTCGAAGACCACCTTATAGCCGTCGGTGGTGATGCGATTTGGAAAACGAGCTGTAATTTCATCGATACGAGAGAGAATTCGTTCCTTTTTGGCCGGGTCCACGGTCATTTTGGTTTTCACCTGATACCGTAAAGGTAATTGTTTCAGGATTTCGCTGAGTGGTTTCTGGTATTTGGCCAGGATATGGAGGATATATGCCGCAGCCATGGCTCCATCGCGGCCCCAGACAAAATCCGGGAAAATCATACCCCCATTTTCTTCACAGCCAAAAATACCCCCTTCTTGCTGCAGCGCCTTGGCTACCACGAGGTCCCCCACCGCAGTGGCCAGGACAGTGCGGTTGTATTTTCGAGCGATGTCTTGGAGCATGTGGGTGGTGGCGACCGTGGTCACAATGGGTCCTGGGCCAGGTTGAGAAGCTAATTCCTCGGCCACCAGGCTCACGCTCCAGTCTCCAGGGACAAACTCGCCTTTCTCGGTGATGACGATAAGGCGATCACCATCCCCATCCTGGGCAAACCCCAGAGCAAAGTCGGCATGTTGAATAAGGGTGGTGATATCCGTAAGGTTTTCTGGAATTGGTTCGGGATTTCTTCCTGGAAAGTACCCATCGGGATGGGCGTTCAGGCTCACCACCCGGCAACCGAGTTCGCTCAAAAGATAGGGGGTAATGAGTGAGGGGGCACCGTTGGCGCAATCGATGACCACTCGAAAGCGGTTTTTGCGGATTGCTTCTACGTTCACTCGTTGCATGATGGCATGGATATACGCAAATGTGATATCTTTTTTCTCGGTACATTGGGGAATCCGAGGCCAGGGAACTCGTCGAAAATCCCTG
>JABUEZ010000006.1 GCA_013314795.1 Candidatus Profundicultor aquiphilus
TGGCGTATTCGATGGTTACCTGTGGTTCATCAAAGGGCATACGGTTGAGGTCGTATCGGAAAGCCACGAACGTGTGGTACAGCTTGAAACCGTAATTTTCCCAGAGCGTTCGGTAATATGGAGGGTTGTATGGGGTGAAAATGAGTGGGGGGTCGACGAAGTTTTCGATGAGCATCCCCCGGAAATCGTCACCATTGGTAGGGGAAATGGGGCCAATAATTGATTTCATACCCCTTTTCCGCAACCATGCTTCGGCAGTCTGGAAAAGGGTACAGGCGGTGTCGTAATCGTTCACACACTCAAAGAGGGTGAAATAGCCTTCCTCTCTTTTCCAGGTTTCATTCAGTTTTTCATCAATACCCACCGCAATCCGCCCCAGAACTTCTTTCCCCTGATAGACAAGATACAGCGTGTGGGGTCCACTCTGAAAAAGGAGACTCTCCCGACCCCATAGCATTTTCTTCATTTCTGAGATAGGAAGGGGGACCCATAGGGGGTCGTTTCGATAAAGATGGAAAGGGAAAAAGAGAAAATCCTTCTTTTCGCAATACTGCCTAACTTCCCGGATTTCCATTGAAACCTCCTGGCCGAATTTCGCATAGACTATATCGTAAGGAGAAGGAAAAGGCAATATTTGTTTCCAAAGAAAAGGAAGGTTTTGTCCCAGGTACACCCTGTTATTTTTGTAGAATCCTCATTGTGCTGAAAAAAAGGGATGTCTTGAGAATCCCTCTTTTTTTGGTTACACTGAGAAAAATGAGAAAGGTGGTGATATCGTGTTGGCCTGCGTTTTTGAAGGGAAAAATACCTGGGATATCAGGGAGGTCCCGGAACCAAAAATTCGCCCGGATGAAGTCCTGATTCGAGTAAAAGCGACGGGAATTTGTGGAACGGATATCCACATTCTGAAAGCAGAATATTTTCAGGATTTCCCCATCATTGCTGGTCATGAATTCTCGGGGGAAATTGTGGAGATAGGGAAAGAAGTAACCCAGTTTCGCCCGGGAGATCGGGTGACGGCAGACCCCAATATCTTCTGTGACCACTGTTACTACTGCAAAATCAACAAAAATAACCACTGTTTAAATCTTCAGGCAGTGGGTGTTACCAGGAACGGGGCTTTTGCCGAGTATGTGGCGGTCCCTGAAAAATGTGTTTTTCCACTTCCAGCACATCTGAGTTTTGCAGAGGGGGCTCTGGCTGAACCCCTGGCCTGTGTGGTCTACGGAGTGCGACGCAGCAATATTCAACCGGGAGAGAAAGTCCTCATTTTTGGAGCTGGTCCTATTGGACTTTTGCTGGCCTCTCTCTTTAAGGTGAGCGGTGCATCGCAGGTAGTAATGGTAGACATCAGTGAAAAAAAACTCCAGATGGCCCAGAAATTTGGGGCTGATGAAGTGGTGCTTGCCGATGGGAAGGAGCGGGAGACCCTCTTTCAGATATCTCCGCAGGGGTTTGAGGTGGTCGCCGATGCCACCGGGATACCAAAGGTGATGGAGAAAGAGTGGGAATTTGTGGAACCCGATGGAACATTCCTGGTTTTTGGAGTGGCACCCCGGGGATCGGAAATGCGTGTTGACCCCTACGAAGTCTTTCAGCGAGACTTGCGCATTGTGGGATCCTTTGCAGTGAAAAAGACCATGCAATATTCCCTGAATCTCCTTGGAAGTGGGAAGATGATGGTCAAGGAGTTGGTTTCTGCCCAGTACCCCCTTTCCCGGTTTGGTGATGCCCTGGAAGACGTACTCCATAATCCCGATCATCTGAAGGTACAGATTGTGTTTGCATGAGGATTGGCCAAAATGGTACAATAGAAGTAGGTTTTCGAACTTGCCCTAAGTGGTGCATTTTCCACGAGTCCTGACTCGCCGGGGGTGATGAAAGCGAAAAGGATTGGTCTGATGTGGAGCAAATCTTTCTTTGAGGAGCGGGAGGAACTGTACTACCAGTTGAAGCCCAATTTCAAAGGAAAGAGTTTCGCCCTGGTTCAGGAAGCGCTATCAGAAATGTCGTTCGAAGTTATTTCGCTTGATGTTGATTCTCCCCTGGAGGAGATCGTCAAAAGACTGAAAAAGGAAAAAGTCGACTTCGCCTTTAATCTTTCCGTCTCGGTAGCGGGGGCTTATGGTCAATCGGTTCTTCCGGCGATTCTTGATTCTTTGCGCATTCCATATCTGGGATCCAACGCCGTTGTCCAGTCGCTGTCACTGGATCGAGCTCTTTTAAAACTGGCCCTGCGAGGGATTGGTATTCCAACCCCCTGGTATTTTCTCTGGTCAAAGGGTGATGACATTCCTGATAATCTCGACTTTCCAGTCCTTGTGAAACCCCGTTTTCGAACGCCCGCGGATCGAGTCACTACCGAGTGCGTGATCCAGGGAAGGGAGGAACTGGAAGAAAAGCTCCGCAGTTTTTCCAAGGATGTGGAGGGAAAATTCCTGGTGGAAAAACTGGTGAACGGGCGAGAAATGGTGGTAGGGATATGGGGAAATGGGATAGGCGTCGAGGTCCTGCCGTTTCTTGAAGTCAACCTGGGGAAGACGAACCCGATCTTTACTTCGGAAGAAAAGTGGCGCAAGGGTTATGTGGAGGATGTGGTCTGTCCTGCCAATCTGGCCGAAGAAACAGCGGCGCTTATTGGCAAGATGGCCCTCAAGATTTATCAGGAACTCGATATTCGCGACTTTGCGGTTTTCCACCTCATTTTTTCGGAAAAAGAGGGGATTCCGCTCTTTTTTGAGATTAATTCCTTGCCCAGCCTGTACGTGAAGCACAGCGCTTTTCCTCAGATGTGCGAGGTGGCTGGGTTTGACTATAAAAAGATGATTCAAAGGCTCTTTCTCATCGCGCAGGAGAGATTAAAGCGGTGACTTCTCAGGACCTTACTTTTGCTGTGCTGGGGGCTGGCCACGGAGGGCAGGCTCTGGCTGGATATCTTTCTCTCAAGGGGTTTTCGGTAAACCTCTTTAATCGGACACCAGAGCGGATTGGTTCCATTAAGCTTATGGGAGGGATCCAGCTTGAGGGAGAGATCAGTGGTTTTGCCCCGCTCAATGTGGTGACGCACAATATTGAAGAAGCACTGCGAGGGGTCAAGGTCATCATGGTGGTGACGCCGGCCAATGCCCACCGATTTCTGGCGGAACTCATGAGCCCATACCTTGAGGATGAACAGATCGTTGTCCTCAATCCGGGAAGGACCGGTGGTGCTCTTGAGGTTCGGCAGGTTTTTAAGGAGCAGGAAGTGAAAGCCAAGGTCATTGTGGCGGAGGCCCAGACCTTTCTCTTTGCCAGCCGTATTTCCGGTCCGGCTCAGGCACGGATTTTCCGTATCAAAAACAGCATTCCCGTTGCTGCTATCCCGGCTTATAAGACGGTGGAAGTGGTGCAGGCATTGCGTAGAGCTCTCCCTCAGTTTGTTCCAGAAGACAACGTTCTCAAAACCAGTTTCAGTAATATTGGAGCAGTCTTTCACCCCACACTGACCATCCTGAATGCTGCCCGCATTGAGAGCACCCGAGGGGAATTCGATTACTATCTGGAAGGAATCACTCCTTCGGTGGCGCTCATTCTTGAGGCGGTAGATCGGGAACGAGTGCAGGTGGCTGAAGCGTTGGGGGTGCGGGTCAATACCGCCCGAGAGTGGCTTTACTATGCCTATGATGCCTCCGGAAGGAATCTCTACGAAGCTATTCAGAATAACCCTGGGTATAAAGGGATCCGGGCACCGACCACCCTTTTCACTCGCTACATCACCGAGGATGTTCCCATGAGTCTTGTGCCCATTTCTTCTTTTGGAAAGATGCTTGGTGTCCCTACGCCCACCATTGATGTTTTTATTCGTCTTGCCAACCTCATGCATGGCCGGGATTACGTGGCTGAAGGAAGAACCGTGGAAAAGCTGGGGGTGGCCGGAATGGGCATTAAAGAAATCCGAGAGATGGTGGTGAGTGGAGGAGAGGGTAGTGAATAAAAAAATTGTGGGTGCATCGTTGGGAAGCTGTGTCCACGTGGCAGGAGTATATCGCTTCTTGCAACTGGCCGAGGAATTTGGATATCGTTCACTTTTTCTTGGTCCGGCGATTTCGGTACCGGAATTGGTCAGAGTCATTGAACGGGAAAAACCACACGTGGTGATGGTGGGATACCGGCTCTATGAAGAGGCAGCTCGACAGCTTTTCACCGAATTGAAAAATTCCCTGCAGGAAAAGAAGTTACTCCGGAGTGTCCGACTTCTTCTGAGCTGTACCCCCGCCCTGCGAGATGTTGCCACGAAGGTGGGGATTTTTGATACGATTTTTACCGGGGAAGAATCGTTTGAAGACGTGGTCCAGAGTTTGAAAAAGGGCAACGTTTCCCGGTTGTCTAGAGAGCAATATCCCCAAACCCTTCCCGAGCGGATTCAAGCGAAAGCACCTTTCCCGATTCTTCGTCATCACTTTGGCCTTCCCACGGTGGAGGAAACAGTGCGAGGAATTGCTGACATCAGCGAGACGAAGGTGCTGGATGTCATTTCTTTGGGACCGGACCAGAATGCCCAGGAGTTTTTCTTTCATCCGGAGAAGATGAAAAGGGAAGAAAGTGGTTCGGGCGGGGTTCCGGTTCGCAATCGCGAGGACCTTGAGCGTATCTATCAGGCTTCCCGCCGGGGTAACTTTCCTCTTCTTCGTTGCTACAGTGGTACTAACGACCTTGTCCGGTGGGCAAAGCTTTTGAAGGAAACCATCAACGTTGCCTGGGGAGCAGTGCCCATTTTCTGGTACAGTGTCCTTGACGGACGAAGCCAGCGTTCACTTGATGAAGCGATCCGGGAAAATCAGGAGGCCGTGCGAACCTACATCGAATTGGGGGTTCCCATAGAGGGTTTGGAAGCGCACCAGTGGAGTTTGCGAGATGCTCCAGATAGCGTGGCTGTGGCAGCGTTTTATCTTGCCTGTCATCAGGCGAAAAAGTTCGGAGCCCGTTATTACGTTGCTCAGTACATGTTCAACACACCCCCGGGGATTGCTCCCTGGGCGGATTTGGCGAAAATGTTTGCCAAACAGGAACTGGTGGCAGAATTGGAAGACGACCATTTCCAGATTTTTACCCAGGTTCGGGGAGGGTTGGCCCATTTTGCATCGAATCTTGGGGTAGCCAAAGGACAGTTGGGAGCCACCACCGCTCTGGGGCTCTTTTTAAAGCCACACATTGTCCATGTGGTGGGTTTTTCAGAAGGAGTGCGTTTGGTAGGGTCAAAAGAAGTCATCGAGAGTGCTCAGATTGTCAATGGTGTTCTCAAGGATCTTCTCTGGGGATTACCAGACATCGCCCGGGATTCCCGGATTCAGGAACGTAAAGAGGAGTTAAAAGAGGAGGTGAAAATACTTCTTGACACCATCCGGGGGTTGGGAGAAAAGAAAGAGGATCCGCTCGTTTCTCCTCAAACCCTTGCCGAAGCGGTACGACGGGGTATTCTTGATGCACCGCATCTTTTGGGCAATTCTGAGGCTCTGGGGAGAGTGAAAACGAGAATTGTCCAGGGGGTTGTCCGTCCGGTCGATGAAGAGGGTCGGGTTATTTCCGAACAGGAGCGATTGCGAAGATTGGGATTTTGATCACCGGTTGGTGATTGGATAGAAAAAGGAAGGAGAGGTCGAGGAACATGCCTGTCAATCTGAAAGAACTTTTAAAGAAAGGTGAAAAGAAAATCGTCCTTCTCGTTGCCGATGGAGTCGGGGGTGTACCACATCCTGATTTTGGTGGCAAAACCGAGCTTGAAGCTGCTACGACACCTCATCTCGATGCGCTTGCCAGAAGAAGTGTTCTGGGACTCATGACGCCGGTTACGTATGGCGTCACGCCGGGAAGTGGTCCTGGGCATATTGGCCTTTTTGGCTATGATCCGGAAGAACTGCAAATCGGTCGTGGTGTGCTGGAAGCGCTGGGAGTAGGTCTCCATCTTCAGGAAGGGGATGTAGCTGCTCGGGCGAATTTTGCCACGCAGAACGAAGATGGTGTCATTATAGACCGGCGTGCCGGGCGGATTTCGACCGAGGAATGTGAACGTCTGGTGGGGATGTTGAGCGAAAAAATTCGCAATATTGAAGACGTGGAAGTGATCCTTAAGCCCGGTAAAGAACACCGGTTTGTTCTGGTTTTGCGAGGACCGGGTCTTGGAGATCGCGTGAAAGACACCGATCCCCAGAAAGAAGGGTTTCGAGCCTACGAACCGGTTGCGCTCGAGGCTGGTTCGGAAAAGACTTCCCGAATTCTCAAGATTTTTCTGGAACAAGCACGAGCGCTCATCAAAGATGAACCGAAGGCCAATGCCTTGCTTTTGCGGGGATTTTCCCAGTCGCCGGTGCTGGAAAAGTTTCCCGAACGGTATGGATTGCGATCCCTGGCCATCGCTATTTACCCCATGTACAAAGGAATTGCCCGTCTCTTTGGCTTCGATACCCCGGATTTGGAGGGTGATTTACAGAATGAAGTGCAGTGTCTGCGAGAAAACTGGGCAAACTATGACTTTTTCTTTTTGCACTATAAGGATACCGATAAAGCTGGTGAGGATGGCGATTTTGCCCGAAAGGTCAAATGTATTGAATATCTCGATCGATTTATTCCGGAGATCCTAGCCTTGGAACCTGGGGTGCTGGTTGTAACTGGTGATCACTCCACGCCCTCTCTTCTTCACGGTCACTCCTGGCATCCGTCACCAGTGCTTCTCTATTCTCCTTTTGCTGGGAGTGATGAAGCAGAACGATTTACTGAGCGGGAGTGCCGAAAGGGTTATCTGGGACAGTTTCCGGCCTGTTTTCTCATGAATTTCATTCTGGCTAATGCCCTGCGGTTGGGGAAATTTGGCGCCTGAAATTACTTTGGAAGGGGAATTCTCCGACGGTGGCCGTAGTCGTCGGCGATTCTCCTTCCCAGATTTTCCACCATCCGTTTCATGCAGGGAAGGCATGAACCCCACTCTTCAGTGAGGCAGATTTTTCCCGGATAGATGGCGTACTGGGTGCGGTAAGTAAAAGGCGTACAGTTGGGCATAAGGACATTGGCACCGCATTGTAGCGCTCTTTCTCGCCCTCCGGGGATGAGCGTTCCCAGCGCGGTGGTGGCTGGAAGAAGTGCGGTCTTTGTCAAAATACGGGTGAGGGCTAGGGTTTTCAGAGTGAGGAGATATTTTTTTTCTGTTTCCATCTGGAATGTACCGAATGGAGTATCCGGATGGGGAATGAAAGGTCCAATCCCGATCATGTCAAAGTCCCATTTTTGAAAGTGCTTGATGTCGCTGGCTAAAGACTCTTCACTTTGACCGGGGAGTCCCACCATATTTCCACTTCCTACCTGGTAGTCAAGTTCTTTGAGGATGTGCTGACATTCAAGACGTACATCGTAGTCGTCATCAGGGTGAAGTTTACGGAAGAGTTCTCGGTCAAAGGTCTCCTGCTTCAGAAGATATCGGTCCGCACCGGCCTCCCGCCATAGTGCATACTCTTCCTTTTTCCGCTCTCCAATACTCAGAGTGACGGCGATGTTCAGTTTTTTCAGGCGCTTTACCAGACGGGCAACGGTTTTGGCATCATAAAAAGGGTCTTCCCCAGATTGAAGAACCACGGTTTTAATTCCCAGATGAGCGATTTTTTTTCCCACTTCATAGATTTCTTCTTCACTCATCCGGTAGCGCTTGAGACGACGGTTGTCCCGGCGTAAACCACAGTAAAAGCAGTTTTTACGACAGACATTGGAAAATTCAATGAGCCCTCGCAGGTGAACTTCATCACCCACGTAGTGTTGGCGCTTCTGGTCGGCCAGGCGAAAGAGTTGTTCTGTTATCTCCTGTTCATCGCAGGCCAGGAGGGAAACAATTTCAGATTCTTCCAGATTTTCTTCCTGATTCAGTTTGTGAAGCATTTCAAGATATTTATGCTTTTCCATTTCCATGGTTCTGTCTTTGAAGGTAATCGTTAATGGCGGCCTGGATAGCCTCTTCGGCGAGGACCGAACAGTGCATCTTGTGAGGTGGCAATCCCCCCAGGGCTTCGGCCACGGCTTTGTTGGTGACAGAGAGCGCTTCCTCAATGGTTTTTCCTTTGATGAGTTCTGTGGCCATGGAAGAGGTGGCAATGGCTGCACCACAGCCGAAAGTTTCAAATTTGGCGTCTTCGATGACATTGTCTTTGATTTTGAGATACATCACCATCACGTCGCCACAGACTGGGTTTCCCACTTTTCCAACACCATCGGGGTTTTCTATCTTTCCCACGTTACGTGGGTTGCGAAAGTGCTCCAGGACCTTCTCGCTATACATTCCGTATCACCTCTTTCCCGAATGGGGAAATATGCCGGAGTTTTTCCACGATAGAAGAAAACACTCGAACCACTTCTTTCATTTCCTCCATGGTATTCCATTTTCCCAGACTGAAACGCACTGAACCGTGGGCAATTTCGTGAGGATACCCACAGGCCAAAAGCACATGTGATGGCTCTAAAGAACCTGAAGTGCAGGCAGAACCGCTGGAGACACAGATTCCGGCAAAATCAAGATTGAGTAGCATCGATTCCCCTTCCACGTACCTGACAAGGACAAGGCTTGTATTGGAAAGCCTGGGAGAACGACGGCCTACAATAATTACTTCAGGAACTTCTGCAAGAATACCGCTTTCCAGGAAATCTCGCAGGGCCTGAATTCTCTGATTTTCCTCTTCTTGTTCTTGTGTGCAGATTTCCAGGGCTTTTCCCATCCCCACGATAAGGGGAACGTTTTCCGTTCCTCCTCGTCGGCCTCGTTCGTGTGCACCTCCTAAAAGTTGGGGAATGAGTCGTACCCCTTTCCGGACATAGAGAAAACCTGTTCCTTTTGGCCCATAGAACTTGTGGGCTGAAGCGGAAAGGAGGTCCACGGGTAACTTCCCAAGGTCAATCGGCAACTTCCCTGCCGTTTGTACAGCATCAGTGTGGAAAATGATGCCGTGCTCTTTGGCGATCGAAGCCAGCTCTTCGATAGGCTGGATGACACCCGTTTCGTTGTTGGCATGCATGATGGAAGCAAAAATCGTCTGTGGGGTAATCGCTTTTTGGAAATCTCCTGGATCCACGAGTCCTTCCTGGTTAACAGGAAGATAAGTGACAGTGAACCCCTCCTTTTCCAGTGCTTTAAAGACATTGAGTACTGCGTGATGTTCGATTTGTGAGGTGATGAGATGGTTTCCCTTCTTTTGGTAGGCTTTTACGACTCCTCGAATGGCTAAATTATTGGCTTCGGTACCACCGGAGGTAAAGATGATTTCTTCCTCTCTGGCGCTGATACATCTTGCAATCGCTGCTCGGCTTTCCTCGATGGCTTTTTTGGCTTCTTGCCCCATGGTGTGAAGCGAAGAAGGATTGCCAAATTTTTCTCCAAAAAAGGGGAGCATGGTTTCAATGACTTTCGGATGACAGGGGGAAGTGGCATTATAATCCAGGTAAATCAATGTTTTCACTCCTTTCTTCTACAAGGTCCCGGAGGTTCTTCTGAGCAAGTATTTTCTGAATGGCCGAAGAAAGTTCTGCCCAAACCTTTCTGGTTCGGCATTTGGGAAATTGATTGCAGGAAGAAGCGTCGTTCACGCACTCGGTAAGGTAAAGGGGTCCTTCCAGAACCTGAGCTACCTCAAGGAGAGAGATTTTCTCCGGAGAACGACCGAGCACATATCCTCCTCTGTTGCCCCGCATGCTGCGGATGATTCCTGATGCTTCAAGAGGCAGGGTGAGCTGGCGCAGGTAATGGAGAGAAATATTTTGTCGCTCCGCAACATCTTTTAAGGGTATGGGTTCATTCTCTGCGTGCAGGGCTAAATCAAGAAGCAATCGCAGACCATAGCGCAATCGAGTCGAGATTTTCACCGTATTCCTCCTTTAATGTCTTGTAAATATACTAATTTACTAATCTTAATTATTATATCTCTTGAAAGAAATTCTGACAATGGCTGGCAAAAATTTTTGGCTTTCCAGTTTCAATGGTGGCGCGTCATTATCTCCGCTTTAGTTCCGCTGAATTGTTCTTTTGACTATAGACTTTGGCTCTACGATAGACGGAAGGACCTCTTGTATTTTATTTGATAGCGTCGATTCCAATGCTTCTCTTGTTTGGGATTTTGATAGGTGTTGTTACACCAAAATAGCTGTTGATCTACCTACACCATGGGGGGTTATACGAACGTAGTACGTAGTAATGTGTGTGGATGCATGGTTTGGATAGTTGTACTGGCTATTGTTGCTGGAACAGGAGGAAACCAATAAATAGATTGTTTGCGACGGAGCTGGGTCAATGATTCTAAGGATTTCAGGGTTCCTTTCTGATGAGAACAGAAAGGGATAATAAAAGTGGCGGAAGGAGTCGAAGGAATTTATAAAAACTCTGGAATCCTCCGGAACGAGCTGCACTTATTGTGTATCCTTGTGGTGTAAGCTTATGCCATTCCTTGACAGAGCGGGTAATTGTGATTATTATCTCTGTGTGTCTTAAGAGGAGGTTCTTTGTTCGGTGTTTGAAGCCTTAGCGGAGAAGTTTGCCAATATCTTTAAAAAGTTACGGAGTAAGGGAAAATTGTCCGAGCAGGAAGTTGACGCTGTTTTAAAAGACCTGCGGATGGTGCTTCTTGAATCGGATGTGCATTATAAAGTGGTGAAGGACCTGGTAGCACGGGTGCGAGAACGGGCGGTGGGGAAAGAGGTCCTGGAAAGCGTGACCCCGGGAGAAATGATCATTAAAATTATGTGGGATGAGATTCGTAAAATCCTGGGGGGAGAGGCGCGGGACCTGCATATTTCTTCGGCATTGCCTTCCTTTGTGGTACTGGTTGGATTACAGGGTTCAGGGAAGACCACTACCTGTGGAAAGCTGGGGGCTTTTCTGAAAGAGCGAGGGTTTTTCCCGCTCCTGGTTTCTACAGATACGCGTCGTCCGGCGGCGAAAGAACAATTACGAATTCTGGCACAGGGAAGTAAACTGGAGTTTTTTGACTTACCTCAGGGGAAGACTCCTTTAGAAGTGGTGCGAGCAGCACGGAATTTTGCGCGGGAGAAGGGTCTTGATGTGGTTCTGGTGGATACTGCTGGGCGGCTGCACGTGGAAGAGGATTTGTTGCAGGAGTTAAAAGAGCTGGTGACGCAGGAAACTTTGCAGGAGGTGCTTCTGGTTCTTGATGCTACCACTGGGCAGGAAGCCGTCAAAGTTGCGGAGACCTTTCGAGAGTGTGTCAATCCAACGGGAATGATTCTTACCAAGGTGGATACCGATGCTCGGGGTGGTGCGGTGCTCTCGATTGTGGCCCAGACGGGCTGGCCGGTGAAATTTGTGGGGGTAGGGGAAAAGGTTACTCAGCTTGAGGTGTTTCGTCCGGATCGGATGGCTAGCCGAATTATGGGTCTTGGAGACACATTAACATTGATTGAGCGAATTGAAAAGGCCATCACTCAGGAAGAAGTTAAGAGACTGGAAAAAAGGATTGAAAAAGAAGAACTCGATCTCTCAGATTTTCTGGAAGAGCTGAAGCGGGTACGAAACCTTGGCTCGCTGGAAGAGATTATGCATATGCTTCCCGGGAATCTCCGTGGAAGTATTTCCCAGATTGATGGCGAGCAAAGTCTAAAGAGGGTGGAAGCGATTATTAATTCCATGACTCTTGAAGAACGGGCTCACCCTGCTATCATTAATGCCAGTCGCAGGCGAAGGATTGCGCAGGGAAGTGGCACGAGTGTTCAGGAAGTAAATCGGCTGTTGAAGCAATTTGAGGATTTTCGGAAGATCTGGAAGCAGATGAAGAAAGGAAAAGGTCTTTCATTGTTTGGAAGAAAACCCTTTGGATGGGGGCTATGAAGAAAGGAGCGTTAGAGGAATGGCAGTGAAGATGAGATTAACACGTGTTGGTCGGACGCATGTCCCGCATTATCGAATTGTGGCCATTGATTCTGAGGAAGCGAGGAATGGAAAGCCTATCGAAATTCTGGGAAATTATTCTCCCGTGATGAATCCCCCGGTTTGGGCTTTAAAGTGGGATCGAATTGAATACTGGCTTTCGCAGGGCGTTGAACTTTCCGACAAAGTGAAAAATATTCTCCGGAAGGTGCGGCGGGAGGCTGTTTCGCAGTGAAGGAACTTGTGGAGTACATGGTTAAGTCCTTAGTTGATGACCCGGAACGTGTCAGTGTTTCCGAGCTTGAAGGAGAGCAATCAGTAATTTACGAAGTACGGGTTGCCCCTGAGGATATGGGAAAGATTATTGGGAAGCAGGGGAGAATTGCCAAGGCAATGAGAACCATTGTCAAGGCAGCGTGTGTGAAAAGCGGGAAAAAAGCAGTGGTAGAAATTCTGGAATAACCATGTTCGTTCATGGAGTTCGTTCTGGTTGGTAAGATTGTGGCCTCTTTTGGCCTTCAAGGCTGGGTGAAGGTATTCTCCTTATCGGATTCTCCCAGCCGTTTTTTATCTGGTACTTCACTCTGGATAGGGCGCCCGGAGGAAGGATGGAAAGAGATTCTGGTGGAAGAAGTCGCGCCTCAGGAGAGAGTACTCCTGGTTCGATTTCGTGGAGTTTCTTCCTGTGAAGAGGCGGAAAAACTTCGAGGTTTTTTTCTGGCCGTTCCCAGAGAAGCAGTTTCTCCCTTACCTGAGAACCAGTTTTACCACTTTGAACTCCTGGGCCTTGTGGTTCGGGAAGGAGAGAGAGAACGAGGCCGGGTTACTTCGGTTATAGAGGGTCCTGCGTATGACTATCTGGTGGTGGAAGATAACCAAGGGGAGGAATTTTTGCTCCCTTTTATCCGGGTTTATGTGAAAGAGGTTAACCTGAGCGAAGGGATACTTCAGGTGG
The DNA here is from genome assembly GCA_013314795.1 of Candidatus Profundicultor aquiphilus. GTDB lineage: Bacteria > Atribacterota > Atribacteria > Atribacterales > Caldatribacteriaceae > Profundicultor > Profundicultor aquiphilus. Next base: position 12,840 of record JABUEZ010000006.1, read on the forward strand.
AATGCCCGGAAGGGTTCTGGGAATGAACTTGCGGATTGATATCCTTACCCTTTTTCCGGAAGTAATCAGGGCCTATATTGGAACTTCAATTCTGAAGAGGGCTCAGGAGAAGGGAAAGGTTTTTCTGAAGGTTCACCATTTACGTTCCTTTACCCTAGATCGGTATCGTACTGTGGATGATTACCCCTTTGGTGGGGGACCGGGTATGGTACTCAAGCCGGAGCCAATTTTACGGGCGGTACGTTTTGTTCAGAGCTACACCGGAAGCAATCCTCTGGTGATCGTTACCAGCCCTCAGGGTAAATTGTTGACGCAGGAAAAAGCCCGAGAGTTGTCTCAGAAAAAACATCTTCTGATTGTGTGTGGTCGCTATCAGGGTATTGATGAGCGGGTCATGGCGCTTACCAATGCCGAGGAGATTTCCATCGGTGATTACGTGCTTTCGGGTGGGGAATTGCCGGCTCTCGTTATTGTCGAAGCTGTGGTGCGCTTACTCCCAGGTGTTTTGGGAGATGAGGAGTCGCTGGAACTCGATTCATTCAGCGATGGTTTGCTTGGTCCGCCACAGTTTACCCGCCCCCGGGTGTTCCAGGGCATGGCGGTGCCGGAAGTGCTTCTTTCGGGTAATCATGTTTTGATTGAGCGCTGGCGAAAGGAGAGGGCTCTGCAGAAGACGAAGGAGTCGCGTCCTGATCTGTGGGAGAAATGGCAAAGGCAAAACCAGGAGAATGGAGAGAAAGACGTTCTAAGCATTGCCAAAAAGAAAAAGAAATGATATAGTATTGCGAGATTTTTGGTTCTTTTGGAGGAGGTTTCAATGGACAGGGCAAGGGTTTTGAAAACAGTAGAAGGAGCTTTTTTGCGTGAAGATCTTCCCCAGGTGGCACCGGCAGATCTGGTAAGAGTGCATTTTAAGGTTGTGGAGGGTGGCAAAGAAAGAATTCAGGCTTTCGAAGGTCTGGTCATATCGGTTAAAAACTCGGGAATCAACAAAAGTTTTACGGTGCGTAAAGTTTCTTTCGGTGTGGGAGTAGAGAAAACCTTTCCTTTCCATTCCCCCCGCATCGAAAAGATCGAACTTATCCGAAGAGGTAAGGTCCGGAGAGCGAAGCTTTACTACCTGAGGGAAAAGAGTGCCAAAGAGTCACGCATCGAAGAAAAACGAGAAGAGTAAGAAAAAGAGTGCCTGGCGAGAATTGATAGAGACGGTTCTCTGGGCTCTGGTTATAGCTTTACTCATCCGTTACTTTGTGGTGGAGGGTTATTATATACCGAGTTCTTCAATGGAGCCGACCTTGGTTCCTGGGGAGCGGGTGCTGGTGGCCAAATTTTATTATCGTTTTACCGAACCAAAACGTGGCGATATCGTGGTCTTCCGTTATCCCATTGATAATCGCCGGAATCTGATCAAGCGTTTGGTGGGGTTACCCGGAGAGACTATCGAAATCAAGGATGGTGTAGTATTGGTCAACGGGGAACCTCTTCAGGGAGATTCTTTCAATCGCACGTATTATGATGTGGGGTACTACGGTCAGGGGGAGCATGTGGTTCCCCCTGATTCGTATTTTGTTTTGGGAGATAATAGCGAGAACAGTGACGATAGTCGCTTTTGGGGGTACGTGCCCCAGAAGAATATTTTGGGTCGAGCATTTCTGGTATACTGGCCACCGCATCGTATCCGGATTCTAAGATAGGATGGTTGAGGAAGAACTCTGGAAGAAAGGATATACTCGAATTGGTGGTGTTGACGAAGCAGGGAGGGGACCTTTAGCAGGACCCCTGGTAGCCAGCTGTGTGGTGATCCCTCCTGGTTTTTCTCTTCCGGATCTGCGAGATTCTAAAAAACTTTCTCCTTCAAGGCGGAGGAAGCTTTTTGAAAAAATATGCGCTTGTGCCTTAAGTATTGGCGTCAGTATCGTCGGTGAGAAATGGGTTGATGTTTTGGGTATTCAAAAAGCCAATCTTTTTGCGTTTCAAGACGCGATGTACCGAGCTTTTTTAGGAGGGAGCCCGGATTTTTTGATTCTAGACTGGTGGAAAATTCCTTCTCTTTCCATTCCCTCTTTATCGCTTTCCCATGCTGAGGACCTGAGTATCTCGGTAGCTTCGGCGTCGGTAGTGGCGAAAGTAGTTCGAGACCAGCTTATGGAGGATTTTTACCATCCTCTTTTTCCTCAATATGGTTTTTCTTCCCATAAGGGGTACGGCACTCAATTTCATTTGACGCAGATTGCGGTGTTGGGATTAAGTCCGTGTCACAGGAAGTCCTTTTGCGCCGGTCGTGGAAGAGATTCGTAAGGGACAGAAAGGTGAACAGATTGCTCGGAGGTGGATTGAGAAGCACCTGAAGATGAAAGTCTTGGAGACGAATTTTCGTTCTCCTTTTGGGGAAGTTGACCTCATTGGATGGGACAACGGATCTTTTGTTTTTGTCGAAGTGAAAACTCGCTTTAGTGCTTTTTGTGGGTTACCGGAAGAGGCGGTCGACGACAGGAAAAAGAGGCGGATTCGAAGAGTGGCAGAGTTTTATTTGATGCAGAAGGGGTGTAACCCTGACGAGGTTTCCATCCGCTTTGACGTGGTGGCTGTGCAGGTCGGGAAGGGAAAGCCGGAAGTTGTTTACTATAAGGAAGCCTTTTAGGACTGGGTGAGAATGTGTTAGCCAGGATTTTAAGCGCCACAACCTGGGGGATCGAAGCGAAAGTGGTCGAGGTGGAAGTCGACGTGGGAGCAGGTCTTCCTGCTTTTCAAATTGTGGGCCTTCCGGATGCTGCGGTTCAGGAATCGCGAGAACGGGTGCGAAGCGCTATCAAAAACAGCGGTTTTTCTTTTCCCGCTCAGAGAGTGACGGTGAATCTGGCACCAGCATTTTTGAAAAAGACTGGAAGCGATTTCGACCTCCCTATCGCACTGGGGATTCTCCTGGCTACTGGCCAGATTAAACTTGCTTCGTCTTTTTCTCTTTCTGATCTCTTTCTGGTTGGAGAACTTTCTCTTTCTGGAGAGATAAAGCCGGTGAACGGTATCCTTCCCATTGCCCATTTTCTTTCCTTACAGCGAAAGGACTCTCTGCTTTTGCTCTCGCTACACAACGCTACCGAAGGAGCTTTAGTGGAAGGAGTCAAAGTTTTTGGCTTTCGTCATCTTGGTGAGATTAGCGACTTTTTAACCGGAAAGGTAACTCGCTCGCCCTTTGTGGTTGAACGGGAAAGATTTTTTTCTTTCTCTTCCCTGAGTGAGGATCTTTCTGAGGTGAAGGGACAAAAAAGGGCCAAGAGGGCACTGGAAATCGCCGCTTCAGGCGGGCATCATTTGCTTTTTATTGGTCCCCCTGGCTCGGGGAAGACCATGCTTGCTCGCCGTATCCCCTCCCTTTTACCCTTGCTTTCGCTTGATGAGGCGATTGAGGTAACCAAAATTCACAGTGTGGCGGGGTTACTTTCTCTAGATCAGCCACTGGTGACCGAGCGCCCCTTTCGGGCGCCACATCATACCATTTCCGATGCAGCGCTCATTGGAGGAGGTCAGTGGCCCCGTCCAGGTGAAATCAGTCTGGCGCATCATGGGGTTCTCTTTCTCGATGAGGTTCTGGAATTTCGACGCAATGTGCTGGAAACCCTTAGAGAACCACTGGAAATGGGGAAGATCACTGTGTCCCGAGCCCAGGCCATTATCACGTATCCGGCCCGTTTTATTCTGGTTCTGGCCTGTAATCCCTGTCCCTGCGGGTACCTGGGAGATGCACAGCGAGTCTGTACCTGTTCTCCCCGGCAGGTTGCTCAGTATCGGAGTAAGCTCTCTGGCCCGCTTCTGGATCGGATTGATCTCCAGGTCGAGGTACCGCGACTTGAAGTGAGCGAGGTATCTGCGGAACGGAAAGAAGAAAGCTCCCTTGAGGTTCGTAAAAGAGTGGAAAGAGCGCGAACCATCCAGCGGGAGCGATTCGCTGGCGACCGGATTATGCTTAACGGAGATATGAAGACGGCACATCTAAAGAAATTTTGCCTTCTTACCAGAGAGGCAAAAAAGGTACTGGAGAGTTCGGTTGAGAAATTGGCCCTGAGTATGCGGGCGTATCACCACATTTTGAAAGTTGCGCGAACGATCGCCGATCTTGAAGAAGAAGACAATATTCAGGTCCATCATGTTGCTGAGGCAATCCAGTATCGTTCCTTAGATCGACGATGGGAATGAAAGCGCGTTCAGAAGAATTACCTTTCTGGATAGCCTTCAACCACATCCGGGGTATTGGTCCGGTACGCTTTCAAAAGCTGCTTGAAGTATTCGGAAGTGCGAAAGAAGCTTTCTATGCTTCGGAAAAAGCCCTGGAAGAGGCTGTGGGAAGGGTAACGAAAAATTTAATTCTTGAGGCTCGTCGTGTCCTCGAGCCGCAAAGACTGTATGAAGAGGTAGAGCGAGAAAACCTGCGAGTTCTCACCGTTGAGGACGAGGAATACCCGATGCTCTTAAAAAATATTTACCGTCCTCCATTTCTTCTGTATCTTAAAGGGAATTTTGATTTTTCTCGCTGGGAGCATTATCTGGCCATTGTGGGTACCAGAAACCCTACTCCCTATGGAAGGAAAGTAGCACAGGTCCTCTCCAGGGAATTGAGTGAATATTTTGTCATCGTCAGCGGTCTGGCTTTGGGTATTGATGGAGAAGTTCACCGGGCTGTGGTGGCGAAGGGGGGTATCACTATTGGGGTTCTGGGGAATGGGTTGCGCCGAGTCTATCCAGCCACTCACTTTCGCCTGGCCTGTGAAATCATTGAAAAAGGGGGAGCTCTTCTGAGTGAATATCCTCCTTCATGGGAACCTCGTCCAGAGAATTTCCCTCCCCGGAATCGGATTATCAGCGGTTTGAGCCAGGGCGTTGTGGTAGTGGAAGCACCTCGAAAAAGTGGTGCGATGATCACCGCTTCCTTTGCCCTTGAAGAGGGGCGAGAAGTGATGGCTGTGCCGGGTCCGGTATTTTCTCCTCAAAGTGAGGGGACCAATGCTTTGATTGCGCAGGGGGCCAGACTCGTGCAAAGTGCTCAGGATGTGTGTGAAGCCCTTGGGTTAGTGTGGCAGGGGAAAGAAAAAGAGGTTTTGGAACCGGTTGAATTAGGGGAAAAGGAAACGTATCTTTTTTCTCTTATCGATTACCAGGGAAAATTTAAGGAAGAGCTTCTGGAGCAGACTTCCTGGCCAGAGGGAGAGTTTTTTCAAACCTTGCTCACTCTGGAGATGAAAGGGCTGGTACAGGAAATGTGGGGAGGCAAGGTGGTCAGGGCCTAAGGGGGTTATTCCGGGAAAAATTCCTGTGAGGCGATGCGCAGTTTCTTCAACAGGGTTTCGGGAAGTACTCCATAAATTTCCCGGTAAAGAAGAATAACGGCTCCCAGGGCTGGATGGAGTTCGGACTGTTTGACTGTTACCTTAGGTATTGACTGGTACAGGTCTTCAAGAAACCGTTGCCGAATAACTTCGTTTTTGGTGAATACGCTTCCACTATAGGTTACGAGGGGTTGAGGGAGAGAGAGTATCTTTATCAGGGTTTTTGCACAGAGACTGAGTTCCTGGGCTGCGTTTTCCATAATTTCCCTGGCTACCGGATCCCCTTTTTGGCAGGCTTTGTAAACCATCGGTGCCAAAGCGGCAATGACTGTTCTCCGCTCCGTGTCACGGTGAGCGTAAATCCATTCTGTGAGATCCTGCCAGTTTGCCCATCTGAGGTGTTTGCAGAGTAACTCTTTGAGGAGGGTGGGTGGTTCTCGTCCATCAAATTGCCGCGAGACCCGACGTAACGCTTCTCGCCCCAGAGCATAGTCACTTCCTTCATCACCGATAACGCTTCCCCAGCCACTGGTACGTGCTTCCTTTTTTCCGTGCCGTCCATAGGCGATGGTCCCGGTACCGGCTACAACGTGGACACCATCCTCACCAAGTGTTCCCGCAGCCCATCCCACCACCACGTCATTGACCAGTAAGGTTGGTTTGATGCCCAATTCCTCAACGATAATGGTACGGTACTCCTGGTCAGCTTTGCTCAGTTCTCCAAATGACGGCATGCCAAAAGA
>JABUEZ010000283.1 GCA_013314795.1 Candidatus Profundicultor aquiphilus
ACCAGGAAGTACGGTTTTGATGGGATTGAAATTTGTCCAGATGAAGGAGGAGAAACGTCTTTGAACCAGCCGCTTTCCAGGTGGAAGGAAATAGCTTCTGCTGCTGAAGCAAGCGGGATTGAAATAAGGAGCCTGGCCTGTGGTCTCTGGTGGAAATATAACCTTGTTTCACCGGAAGAAAAAATACGGACTAAAGCTAAGGACGTTGCAAAAAAGCTCATAGAGATAGCCCAAATTGTGGGGGCAAAATCCGTTCTGGTGATTCCAGGTTATGTCAATGTCCCCTGGGATCCGCAGGCGGAGATTGTTCCCTACGATGTGGCCATGGAAAGGGCAAAGGAAGCCCTTTTAGAGCTTGCTCCTCTGGCTCAGAGTGCTCGGGTTATTCTGGGAATAGAAAACGTATGGAATAAATTCCTCCTTTCACCTCTTGAATTTCGGGATTTTGTGGACGGTATCAACAATCCTTATGTGAAAGTTCATTTTGACACCGGCAACGTTCTTATTTGCGGGTATCCAGAGCAGTGGATTGCCATTCTGAAAGAACGTATTACTACCGTCCACGTTAAGGACTTCAAGGTAGCGGTTGGGACCATTGATGGTTTCTGTTTACCCCTTGAAGGAGATGTGAACTGGCCCCAGGTAATGAGAGCGCTGAAAAGTGTGGGGTATGACGATTACCTGATTGCTGAGTTTATTCCTCCGTATCGCCATTCCTGGGAGACGCTTCTTGTGAACCTCTCTTCAAACCTTGATTGTATTATGAAGATGGTCTAAAATGAAAGTATGGAGAAAGAAGGTGATAGGGAAGAGAGACGAAAGATTTTGAAGCGTTTTGGGTATTTAGGTTGGTAATTCGACTGTGAGTTTGGAGGAGGGATGGATATGAAAAAATTGGTGGTAATGGGTCTGGTAGTTATTTTCCTTCTGGGAGTGGCGATGGGTGCATCAGCCCAGAAAAAGAAGGTAAGTGTTCTCTGGGCGGAATATGACGGTCTTACCCCGGATTATGCAACGAATCTTGAATCTGCTTTTGAGAAAGAATACCCGGATATTGACCTTGATATTATCTCTACTCCCTGGGATAAGATGCATGACCGTTTGATTTCCTTTGTGGCAGGAAAACAGCCCCCTGATCTTTCGGTAATTGGAACTCGGTGGCTTCTGGAACTTCTGGACATGGGCGTAGTGGAGCCGATCGAGCAGTGGTTGAGTAAAGACCTTCTTGATAACATTGATCCTGCCCTGATGGAAGGGAAGATCAAGGGAGTACTTTACGGTTTGCCTGTAGCAGCGGGAACGAGGTTAATGTACTACCGTTCGGATCTAATTGATAAAGCTCCAGAAACTTTTGAGGAAATGCTTCAGATTGCTCAGAAGATTAATAAACCCGAAGAGAAATTCTATGCTGTGGGAATGAGCGGGAAGAAATATGTCGAATTGACCGAGTATGCCTATTATCTTTTTGGCAACGGTGGGTACTTCTTTGAAATCCTCCCCGACGGAAGTTATGGAAAGTGCACCGTCAACGATGAAGCAGGTGTCGGTGCTCTCACTTTTATGAATGACCTGGTGAATAAGTATAAAGTGACTCAGCCAGGGGTGGCCGCCTATCGGAGAGATGAGTTGCAGGATCTCTTCATTTCAGGAAACCTGGGAATATTCTTCAGCGGAGGCTTCACCGCGGCGCTTTTGGAACAAAGAGGTGCGCAGTTCCAGTGGAGTGTCGCTCCCATGCCACATTTTGAAGGGAAACCACAGAGCACCATAATCATTACCGATTCGATTGTGCTTTTTAAGGATTCCCAGGCTAAAGCAGAAGCGGCAAAGTTTTTGGATTTCTTCTACTCGGATCCCTGGAGGCTGGAATTTGATAAGCTGGTCGGATTTCCGCCGGTTACGAAATCCTTGGCCAATGATCCTGCTTTCCAGAAGCCAGTCTATCAGGTGATGATCCAGCAAATTCCTGGAGCCAAAGGATGGCCTCTTATGCCGGAATGGCCAGAATGTAATGATATTATCTGGGATAACATTGTTGCCACGTTCTTAGGAGAGAAGACACCGCAGAAAGCCATGGATGATGCGGCCCAGGAAATCGATTCTATAAGAGGAATGTGAGGACAAAAGGTTGGGGGACTAAATTCCCCCAACCTTTTGTCGAAGAAGAGGAGAAAAATAGTTGGCGAAAGGGAAGTTCTGGAGAACGGAATCAGTCGTTGCTTACCTTTTTATGGTGCCCGCTTCGGTATTCCTTCTCGTCTTCATGTTTTACCCGATTGTTTATGTGATTCTTATGTCTTTTTTTCGGGTCAATAAGTTAGGGGACTTAATGTCCTTCTCTGGCTGGGCAAATTTTCGGTTCATGTTTGATAAACCTGAGTTCTGGCAGGTTGTTCTGCGTTCCTGCATCTGGACAGCGATTGCGGTAGCGGTAAAA
>JABUEZ010000007.1 GCA_013314795.1 Candidatus Profundicultor aquiphilus
TTCCGGTTTCTTCATTCCAATCCACGATCACCACTTTGGCTCCTTCACCAGCACATCCCTTGGAAAAGGCTTCACCCAATCCCTGTCCACCACCGGTGATAATCACCACTTTGTCTTTGAGACGCATAAAAATCACTCCCTTATATTTTTATTATGGTCTTCTGAATCTCCTTATCCTACCCAACACCCAATCTCACCACCTTGTATCAACCAAGGCGATGTGAGAAGGCTCCAACACTTACTTATAATCTCCGCTTTACCCTCAATACCATTAACTCCAGCATGGTCTTTTCGAGAAGAACCAAAATTCACAAAAAAGACGACCAACTCTACCGTACCAACCGACCAAAGCCGGTTCCCTTGATACCAGCAGCATTGGCTTCATCAGTATCAATGTGAAAAGCAAGTCTCCCAGTCGGAGAAACTCGCACGATTACTTCCCGGAAAACTAACCCATTGGTTCCAGGAACTTCAATGTCAACTTTGTCGCCGTTCCGGAGTTGAAATCGCTGTGCTTCGTCCGGGCTCAAATGGAGGTGGCGCGCTGCCCGGATAGCCCCCTCCTTTAAGGTAACTGCCTGCTTAGGACCCACCAGAATCACAGGCGGTGAATCGACTATATCACCACTTAAACGAGTCGGAAGTTCCAGCCCAAGATAAAATCCATCGGTAAAAGAAAGTTCTACCTGGTCGTGTTTTCTCCAGGGACCAACAATCCTAACATTTTCCAGAAATCTCATGTTTGGACCAACCACGGTTACCGTTTCTTTGCAGGCAAATTCCCCAACCTGGGAAAGCTGGCGAATGGGGGTTAATTGTTGTCCCTTCCCATACAGAAGTTCAAAGGTTTCTCGAGTCAGGTGGCAGTGCCGATTGGACACTTCAACAGGAATAGAAAAGGAATGGCCAGGAAGGGTATCGAGAACCGACAACTCCCGGCTTACTGTTTCTACCACCAGGCGAATAACTTCTTCCCACGCCTCTTTTTCTGACACACTCATTCCTTGGCCCCCCACACTTTATCCGCTCACGATTTTTACCGAAGAACTGGTCCCAAGGCGCGTTGCCCCGGAGAGAATCATCAGTCGAGCATCTTCAAAGGTACGAATACCACCCGAAGCCTTGATGCCCATCTTTGGACCCACCGTTTTCCGTATCAGAGCCACATCATGAGCAGTCGCTCCACCGGTTGAAAAACCAGTAGATGTCTTCACGAAATCAAAACCAACCTTTTTAATCAGTTCCGAGACCAGCACTTTTTCCTCATCAGAAAGAAGACAGGTTTCAATAATAGCCTTGGTAACGGTGGTAGGGCGGCAGGCCCGCTTGACCGCCCAGAGATCTTCCTCTACCGTCTTCAGATCTCTTGATTTTAAAGCCCCGATATTGATAACCATGTCGATTTCATCGGCTCCATTTTCGATGGCGTTACGCGTTTCAAAGGCCTTGGTGCGACTATCGTTGGCCCCCAGAGGAAAACCGACCACGGTGCACACCTTCACTCCCGTACCCCGGAGTTTTCGAGCACAGAAGGAAACCCAGTACGGGTTAACACATACAGAATAAAAACGATACTGAATCGCTTCCTCACAGAGTTTTTCCACCATGGAAACACAGGCGTCGGGTTTGAGAAGCGTGTGATCGATGTACGGAGGAAGATCGGCCGGAGTCAATTTGAATTTGTCCTCCGATGGCCCTTCACTCCCAGCCAAGGGGACATTCCGAAGTTTGCTGAGTACTTCCCGGGTAATCCGCTCAATCAGTTCTTCTCGATTCATGGCCAGAAACCTCGACTTTCAAAATGTTCATAGGGTTTATCTTCCCCTTTCTATAGCCATCATTTTGTTGATCCGAGACCAGTGTCTTCCTCCTGCAAATCTGGTCTCAAGCCACAACTTCACCAGTTCGCACAACTCTTCTGGAGGATGCAACGGTCCACCCAGGGTGAGGACATTGGCATTGTTGTGTTCTCGGCTGTTGATGATAGTCCGTCGATCGTAACACAGGGCAGCTCGAATACCGCGTACTTTGTTACACACCATGCAGGACCCAATTCCTGCACCATCGATCATGATTCCCCGCTCACATTCTCCAGAAGCAACTTTCTGGGCCACTTTTAAAGCAAAGTCTGGGTAATCAACACTTTCTTTACTGAAAGTCCCCACATCATATACCCGGTAACCCAGCTTGGTCAAATATGCTTTCAGGACTTCCTTGGCTTCAAACCCTCCATGGTCAGCTCCAAGAGCTACCCTTACCACGTGGTCCTGCTCATTAACTGGATTTGAATCATCCTTCGCCGATACGTCCAGGGTATGTAACCCCCCCACCACGTTCTGTACAATTCGGGAAAAGCTCTTTTCTGACATGGCCATCTACCTCTTCTTTCTACCTTTCGATGTCATCCACAATCCCCACCACCACAGCGCGAATCGGTGCCTGAGGATTGCGAAGAATGGTTCGCGCCGAATTTCCCTCATCGATGACAAGGACCACATCTCCCACCCCTGCCTGAACAGTATCAAAAGCCAGAAAGGTTTGCCCCTGGGGATTTCCCTCCCCATCAAGAGGTTGCACAATCATGATCTTCATTCCCTGAAAAACCGGCAATTTTACCGTCGACACCACATTCCCGAGCACCCGTGCCAGTATCATGGTTTTCCCTCATCCTGTTTCAGATTTACCTGGTCAACAATACCCATGATGGTGCAATCAGAAGGATTAAACCAGTTGGGTAACGCCAATGCTGCCTCTCGCCCCCCCTCGAAGAAAACGATATCGCCCGGTCCGGCCTGCACCGTGTCACAAGCCACAAGCGGCGAACCTACCTCGCGCAGATTTTCGTCCAGCGGCTGTATAAGCAGGAGTTTTACCCCTTCCAGAGAATTCACCTTTTGTGTTGATACCACGTTTCCGATGACCTTCCCTATCTTCATTGTCCTTCCCTCTATACAATTCGAAAATAATCAACCAGGGTACAACGCCGTTCTCGCGTAAAAGTCCGAGCACGAGTCAGACCCTCTCCAGTGGGAGTGGCAATGGTAAAACTGGCAAAACCAGCCCCTCCTTTGCCCAAACCACTATAGCAGGGACCATTTTTCACAAATACGGAACAATCCATCATTTTAGCCATTTTCGACAGGTTCGCTATGTTGCGAGAATGCATAATGGCGGTATGGCGAAAGCCATGTTCACACTCCACGGCAAAATGCATCGCTTCTTCCACACTTGGGAAACGAACCACCGGAATAACCGGAAGTAACTGTTCTGTCCAGACCAAAGGATGTTCCTTCTCTACTTCTCCAAAGAGAATTCGAGTGCGCTCCGGAACGTTGAGGCCAATGGCTTGAGCAATGAGACGCGCATCTTTCCCCACCCACTCTTTACGGGGCTTCCCTTCCTTTCCCGGTCCTCCCGGTTCATCAATAACCAGACGCGTGACATCTTCCATCTGCTTTTTATTCAGTCGAAATCCCCCATTCCGGACCATCTCTTCCTGAAGCTGATCAGCAACCTCGGCCACCACCAGGATTTCTTTTTCACAAACACACACAATGTTATTATCAAATCCAGCACCACATACGATATCGTGCCCAGCTTTTGCGATATCCGCAGTCTCATCCACCACGCAGGGAGGGTTACCGGGACCAGCAGCAATAACTTTTTTGCCACTCCCCATGGCAACCCGGACCACCGCCGGACCACCGGTTACCACAAGAAGCCGTATATCAGGGTGTTTCATCAAAGCCTGTGCCGACTCCAAAGTAGGATTGCCAATGGCACACACCACATCTTCCGGCCCACCGGCTTCCACAATAGCCCGGTTCATGAGGGACACCGCCCAGCAGGAACATTTTTTTGCCCCCGGGTGAGGATGAAAAATAACCGCATTTCCTGCCGAAACCATACTGATGGTGTTATTAATGACCGTTGACGTGGGATTGGTAGAAGGAATGATGGATGCAATCACTCCATATGGAGCACGTTCCACCAGGGTCATTCCATGTTCATCGGTAAACACTGCAGGCTCCAGATCTTCTACACCAGGGGTTTTGAGGGCTGCCAAACGATTCTTTTCAATTTTATCCTCCACACGCCCCATACCCGTTTCTTCGACCGCCATTCGAGACAGCGTTTCTATCTCCTGCATTGCCTTCTTGCGAATATTCCGGATGAGATTACGACGCTCATCAAGTGGCAGTCCCATGAGGAGTTTTTGCGCCTTCTGAGCGGCCTTTACTGCTTCCTCCACGGTACTAAAAATTCCCTCCCCGCGGGCCGATGTGACCTCCTTCTGCGAAGCATCTTTCCCCAGGCTATCAAGTACCCGTTCCACAATCAAACGAATATCCGCTTCCCTGATTTCCATTTTCTAACCCTCACCTTTACTTTTTCAAACCTCCCAAAACACCTCTTACCCATCAGAAAAGAAAATATGGACGAATATCTGGATGGGGATTGGGAATGATGACCTCCTTGCAGAGAAGTCCTTTTCGGGACACTACCTCTTTTGCCGCCGTCACGGCAGCCTCGACTTCATGAATATCTCCCATAATCTTGATATACGATTTCCCCCCCATTCCAACCGCCAGGCGCACTTCAGTGATTAAAATCTTCGCCATTTTAGCCGCTGTGTCCGCCGCTTCGATGCTGGCCACTACCGAAAAGGATTCGATCACTGCCACCGCATCCCAGCTCTCACAGGCTACCGCTCCCAAAATCGCAGGCACCACCTGAGGATGCAGGTTGGAAATGAACAGTTCATCAACCAGACACCCTTCGCCGGCCCTTTTACCGGCCGTAAGAGAAGCGTCGACCTCGGCCACTTCGCCACTCACAATAACCAGGAACTTTCCTGGACAGATTGTTTTGGCCTCAATTACCCTTACTGGGGCAGCTTTCACCATAGCATCCAAAGCCTTAATCCCTATAGCGATAGAATTAAACTCCAGGACCCCTAAAACAGTGATATCCATCATCCACCCCGACCACTTTCACTCTCAATGATTACCCTTTCGCTATCCACCAGTATTACCCGTCCCGCGATACTTGCATGAACCCGGGCACTGATCTCTCCGGCAATTTCTCCGATCACGTCACCCTCCTGTACCCGGTCCCCCACTTTGACCACCGCCCGCGCTGGCATTCCAGCGTGCTGTTTCAGGAGAAGTTCCACCCTCGAAGGTGCCTTGATTACCCCAACCCGCGCAGGCACCCGAGACTGATACTGATACAGCGCAAGACGATTCTTCACCACCGAAACCGGAATTTTTCGATACGGAAATGTGTCTCTGGTTCGGATTTCCCTTTGAGTAAAGCTGGGCCTATATCCTGCCTGAATAAACTTTTCTTTAATAACCCGATTGATAATCCGAGGAGAAAGCTCCATCGGACAGGCATAAACTTCACACACACCACATTCACTGCATAAAAACGCACCTTCAATAATTTCTGGAGGAATGTCCAGTCCCAAATTAATCTGTCGCATAATCTTGTGTGGATATAGCTCATGCCCCAGGAGGTAGCGAGGACATAACTCCGTACAGTAGGTACACTGACAACAGGCAGCTTTACTCTGTTTGACGATAAAAGGAAGTGGCAAAGTTCTTTTTCTGACCAGAGGATGTTCACGGGGGAAAACAAAAAGACCGGTAGTGGTCTTGGTTACCGGCAAGAGCGGATCGGTTATAATGGTTCCCATCATCGGGCCACCCACGAGAATCACATAGTCCGGTATGCGCACACCACCACAAGCGTCGAAAATTTCCCGAAACGGTGTTCCTATTCGTACTCGCAGAACCGAGGGCTTGTGAACCTCACCCTGACAGGTTAAGGTACGCTCAATGACCGGCTGTTTCTGCATAGCACGGGATATATTCCTCAGTGTCTCCACATTGAGCACCACGGCCCCAACCGCAGGGGGAATCCCACCCTCCGGTACCACCCTCCCCAGTACCTCCCGGACAAGAAGAAACTCGTCACCCGCAGGGTAATAGTCGCCCAGAACAAAGGTGCTCAATCCATTTTGTCCTGCAATAGCCTTCGAAATAGCCTGCTCTGCTGGAGAACCTTGCCCCTTCAGAGCCACTATGCCTCTCTTTGCTCCGGTGGCCAGCATCGCCCAGCGCAAACCATCCACTACCTGTGCGGTTTCTTCCTCCATAACAAACTTATCGTTGGCAAGCAAGGGCTCACACTCGGCACCATTCGCAATCACCACTTCACAAGGACGAGAAATCTTCAGGTGCGTAGGAAAGCCCCCTCCACCAGCTCCAACTACTCCCATTTCTTTGACAATTTCAGGAATGTTCATTGATACCCTCGATCCTGACTATTTGCGAAAAACGATCTGACCATTTTCCTCAACGAGGTCTACGATCCCCACCACCACACAATCGACAGCCTTCTGGTGCGAAATCTCCGCCTGACGAGCAGAGCTTCCCTGAGAAATAAGCACGACTTCCCCCACTCCACACCCTACAAGGTCAAGCGCAACAAAATAGTCTTTCTTTACCCTACCACGAGTGTCACAGGGACAAACCAAAAAATACCTTCCTCCTGCTACACCGTCATTTTTCCGAGTCGATACCACTGTCCCGACCACTTTCCCCAGAATCATCGAAGTCCCTACCTACTGACATCCTTTTGATACACGAGCTTACCCTCGATTTCGATCTCATCTACAATGGCCACGATTGCGGCATCGCTTGGTTTACCCTCAGTTACCGCCGTCATCCGGGCACTGCTTCCGGCAACATAAAAGACAATTTCCCCTTTGCCAGCCCCTACACAGTCCATCGCTACCAGATAATCTCCTTTCCCCTTGAGCGTAGAGGGATCTATTTTCTCCAGCAACAGGAATTTAATACCCTGAATCTTTTCCTCTTTCCGGGTAGAAACCACCGTCCCTACCACCCGAGCAAGAATCATGGATTGATGTTCCTCCCATTTCCGAACACCCCTACCATTCTAATCGGTAGTGGCGTTCATCCCTTTCGCCTTGCCTCCTCGACCCAAAGGAAGAACTTCATCCACATTAGCATGAGGTCTGGGGATAATATGGACCGAAATAATTTCTCCCACTTTTGCCGCTGCAGCCTGTCCAGCATCAAGTGCCGCTCGTACGGCTGCCACGTCACCACGCACAATTGCCGTGACATACCCCCCACCGATTTTCTCGTACCCAACCAGTTCCACCCGAGCAGCCTTTACCATCGCATCAGAAGCTTCCACCATGGCTGCAAATCCTCTGGTCTCGATCATTCCCAACGCATCCGAATAAATGTCATTCACGTTTTTCACAACTCCTTTCCGTCCGTTTTTCACTTCTGAAGCGAGAGATGAAAAGTCAAATCATCTCTCCTCCACTCTGTTATTATTTAAACACACTTTGTGATATATATAACATATAAGAGCCACACAGTCAATGAGGTTCAGAAGATTTTGTCGTAAAACTCCCTATTATTTCTTCGTGCCTTCTGCTTCTGCATTCACTTTTCGATAAATTGAGAAAGTTGATAGCGGTTTTAATAAAATAACTCAAAAAAATCAGACCGTAAAAACCGCCGTTTTCTCCTTCAAATAAAGGTTAACTCTAACGGAAATTAAAAAATAAAGACATGCTATCCACTATTCCAACCCTTCCTCCAAAAATTTCCCCCAAAAATATTTTTATCCGAAGTAAAACGAAAAACCCCACATAGGCCCCGAAGGAGAAACTAAACCCAAAGAATCGTACAATAAATCATCTTGACAGAAAAGGGATGATACACCAAAATATGGTCCAAATAATTGTTTGAAACTTTGGATCACAGAGATTATTGACGAAAAGAATAATAGTGGTAAAATTCTAACAAAACATGTTATTTTGATTTCAGCAAGAATTTCCTGGAGGTAAATATAATTTATTGCACTACAACGAGCAAAGCAACTCTTTGAGCGATTTGAGGGAAGACAATGAAGAAAAAAGATCGGTTGGATTACATTGGAAGACAGTTAGCCTTAAAAAGCATGGTCACCATCAGAGAGCTTTCGGAAGAATTAGCGGTTTCCACCATGACGGTCAGGCGAGACCTTCAAGATCTCGCTAAAGATGGTATTCTCAAGCTAATTCCTGGTGGCGCCGTCCTGCAGAGAGAGTCATCCCTCATCAATCAGCAGGAATACGCCATCACCAGGGCTAAATCGCAGATGACCAAAGAAAAAATCAAAATTTGTAAAAAGGCTGCTTCCCTGATCCAACCAGAAGATACCATCATTATCGACACCGGATCCACTACGGAACATCTTCCCGGTTTCATCCCCCAGAGCCCGAGACTCACAATTGTGTGCTACTCTTTGAATATCCTTCTCAACGTCTACAACCATCACAAAAATAGTCAGATTATCTTCCCGGGTGGTTACTTCCACGAAAACACACTCATGTTTGAAAGCTCCGAAAGCATCACGTTAATCAGGAAAATACGCGCCAATAAGGCGTTCATTTCAGCAGCCGGAGTGGAAGAAAAATTAGGTGTAACCTGCGCCAATTTTTATGAGGTGGGGACAAAACGAGCCGCCATCGAATCTTCGGACGTCAAAATTCTGCTGGTTGATTCCACCAAGTTTGATCGGGTAACTATCGCCCATTTTGCCAATCTCGAGGAGTTCGATATCGTCATCACCGATGCTGGGATCCCGGAGAAATATCTTAAGATTCTCACCAAGTCTAACATCGAACACTATATTGTGTAAAACGTCATAAGTCCCCTCTCCAGAATTCCTCTTCTCGATTCTCAAAAAGAGGATTCATGTATTTCTCAACCGGCTTGGAATAGCGATACAATAGAATATAAAGAAAATCCCTGGGAGGAGATCCATGAGCACTGTCACCGATCAGGCCAGAGCAGTTATGGAAGGAGAAAAACTGCGGGAGCTTCCCTTAGACATCGACGAAAAAGATCGCATGGTTCTTCGGAAACTGGCCCAAGAAGTAAGGGAAATTGCCGAGCAGGAAATACAGGAAGAAAAAAGAAAACTCTGGTATGCGTTGAATTCTCTTCAACCCATTCGTCCCGTGGTTTTTTGTGATCCAGAAAATGGATGGAACGAAATCATTCCCCCAGAAACTCTTCGTTGTGAAAGTGCTCTGGCGCGAGAATGGGAAATGAAACTCCGAAAAGAAATCTTCTGGGGACGTTTCATGGGTGACGACAGGGTTGTAGAGCCATACTTCGATGTTCCCTATCTTTATAGCGAAAGTGACTGGGGAATGCGAGAACGCAAAATCGGTGGTACAGCCGGTGGATCGTACCGCTGGGAGGCACCCCTCAAGGACTACCGGGATATGGTCAAACTCCGTTTCCCAGAAATCAAAATTGACTATGAAAAAACCTGGAAAATCCTTGCCCTTGCTCAGGATATCTTTAGTCCTCACCTTCACGTCCGCCTTAAAAGCGCTTTCTGGTGGTCCCTGGGCATGACCTGGACCCTGGTTAATCTCCGGGGACTGGAACAGATCATGTACGACGTCTACGATCACCCCAGAGAACTTCACCAGTTGATGAGCTTTTTACGCGATGGACATCTACAAAAACTGGACTTCTTAGAAAAGCACTATCTTCTCAGCCTCAACAACGACGGCACCTACGTAGGTTCAGGGGGCTTTGGGTATACGCACGAACTCCCCGCCTCCAATTTTGATCCTGGTCACATCCGCACTAAAGACATGTGGGGATTCGCCGAGAGCCAGGAAACTATCGGGTTATCACCCCAGGCCTTTGCCGATTTCATTTTTCCCTATCAGTACCCCATCTTAGAGCGATTTGGACTCAATTGCTACGGATGCTGTGAACCACTGGACAAACGATGGGAAGTGGTCAAGAATTTTCCTCGGCTACGACGCATTTCAGTTTCACCCTGGGCCAATCGGGAAAAAATGGCCAAGTACCTGGAAAATCGCTATATCTTCTCCCTCAAGCCCAATCCGGCATATCTTGCAGTCCCTCAACTTGATGAAGAATTTATCCGAAAAGAACTACAACGAGACTTGCAGGTTACCCGCGGGTGTGTGGTGGAAATCATCATGAAAGACAATCACACCCTCGGCCGCAATCCCGAAAACGCCATCCGCTTTTGCAAAATTGCTCAGGAAGAAATCGAGAAGATAACTAACTAAAGATCCGCCGGATTTCCTGAGCCAGCGCCTGGGCGAACTTCTGATTTTCCTCTTCTTCCCAGTGCACTCCGTCAAGATTACTCGTTCGGACCACTTTTCCAGCGTCGAAGAAATGGCACCTGTGCCACCGAGCAGTTACTTCGTAGTATTCGGCAAGGCGTCTTGATTTTTCCACGGCTCCTTCAAACCCCCAGACCGTAGCGAGTCTGGTCAACTCGGCAAGTGGTGGTGGCGCAACCAGTAAAACCTTTGAACTCGCCCCGCTCTTTAAGACTATGTCTACAAGAACCCCTACACTCTGAGCAATACCTGCAGCCGATAAACCAAAACGCCCTTTCAGGTCATTGGTTCCCAGCATAATCACCACGAGATCAAGAGGACGGTGTGACTCAAGGAGAACCGGTAAATGTCGTCGGCCATTTTTGTCCCCCTCGATGGGGTCATCAAAACCGGTGGTTCGTCCATTCAGACCTTCCTCAATGATGCGCCACCCCTCTCCCAGTTCTCGCTCCAAAAGAAAGGTCCAGCGTTTCTCGCGCGGGTAACGCTCACCATTTTCCGGATTAAACCCCCAGGTCAGAGAATCACCAAAACAGAGAATCACCTTTTCGCCCATATCTTTCCTCCCCGATAAATGGAAAGAAGGCCCCATTGGGGCCTTCTTTACCGATTGAGTAACGCTTTCGCCCTGTTAAGAAGGTTCTCCGCACTGATTCCCAACTTTTCCAGCACCACTTTACCCGGAGCAGATGCCCCAAAGCGGTCGATGCCGATGACTTCTCCCTCTCGCCCCACATACTTGTACCATCCCAGAGTCGCACCGGCTTCGATAGCAACGCGTTTTCTCACCGTAGGTGGCAGAACCATATCCTGGTATTCCTTCGGTTGTTCTTCGAACAGTTCAAAAGAGGGCATGCTGACGACACGAACCTTTACCCCTTCGGCAACCAGCTTTTCGTATGCCTCCAGAGCTACGTGCACCTCCGACCCGGAAGCAATAATAATGAGCTGCGGTAGACCCTGAGAACTATCGGCAAGCACGTATGCTCCCTTCCGCAACCCTTCCGCCTTCCCATACTTATTCTGATCAAGTACAGGAACATTCTGTCTGGTCAAAATGAGCGCCACCGGACTGCCTTTTCTTTCCACCGCCACTTTCCAGGCTTCTCGAGTTTCATTGGCATCAGCAGGTCGAATCAGGACGAGGTTCGGCATGACTCGAAAACTCATCAACTGTTCTACCGGTTGATGAGTGGGTCCATCTTCACCAACCCCGACAGAATCATGGGTCCATACATAAATCACTTTGCAATGGGAGAGTGCGGCTACACGCACTGCCGGCCGCATATAATCAGAAAAGACAAAAAACGTGGCTCCAAAAGGAATAAGCCCGCCGTGCACGGCAATACCGTTTAAAATCGCCCCCATAGCATGTTCTCGAACCCCAAAGGCAATGTTTCTCCCTTCATATCCCAGGGGTCCATCCACCAAGCCCTGCGTTCCAGAAACACACACACCGGGAGCCTGAAAACTCCCCTTTCCTTTCAAAACGGTATTGGTCGAAGGATCCAAATCAGCCGAACCACCGATGAGAGAAGGAACCTTATCGCTCAGGAGATTCAAAATCTTCCCCCCTACCGAGCGAGTGGCCATAGCTCCGGCACCGGGTTCAAAAACCGGTAACTCCTCTGCCCAGTTCTCCGGAAGTTCTCCAGCCATCATCATTTTCAACATTTTTGCTTCCTCTGGAAATGCCCGCGAATACGCTTCCAGAAGTTTTTGCCACTCCTGTTCCTTCTTTTCGCCCTCGGAAATCACCTCTCGCATGTGAGATAGCACTTCCTCTGGCACATAGAAATCTGGTTCCAGAGGCCAATCAAAAAATTTCTTGGTCTCCACCACTTCTTCCGGCTTGAGTGGTGAACCATGAACCTCAAAAGTATCCTGTTTGGGGCTCCCGTAACCGATGTGGGTAGAAACCATGATGAGCGAAGGGTGCTCTTTATCTTCTTTGGCCTTTTCAATAGCTCGGGCAAGCTCCGTCAAGTCATTGCCATCCTCAACTTCCAGGACCTGCCATCCATAGGCCACAAAATGCATTTTGATGTCTTCGGTAAAGCAGATTCTCGTTTCTCCGGAGAGACTTATTTCGTTACTATCAAAAAGATAAATGAGTTTCCCCAACTTCAGGTGCCCAGCGAGCGAAGCGGCCTCCTGAGCCACTCCCTCCATGATGTCACCTTCACTGACCAGCGCATAGGTATAATGATCAATAACAGGAAAACCGGGGCGATTGAAGCGGGCGGCAAGATGCGCTTCAGCAATGGCCACTCCCACGCCCATGGCAAAACCCTGCCCCAGGGGACCAGTGGTAGTTTCGATACCACATGCTATGCAACGTTCCGGATGTCCAGGGGTACGACTCCCCCATTGCCGAAAATTCTTGAGTTCTTCAAGACTGATACCCTCATAGCCACTCAGGTAAAGAAGCGAATAGAGCAAAGCCGAACCATGGCCGGCTGAGAGAATAAACCGATCCCGATTAAACCACTGGGGATTCCGCGGGTTATGGTTCATGAAACGTCGAAATAGAATATACCCAATCGGTGCCGCTCCCAGGGGTAATCCAGGATGACCTGATTTTGCCTTCTGCACCGTATCCAGAGCCAGCATACGAATCGTTTTCACTGCCAGTTGTTCCAAAGACATTCCCACTTCTTTCACCCCTTTTTCATTATTGACTTCACCAATCTATTATAAAAAAATCTCACCCGGTTTCTCCACGTTTATAGGGTTTTCCCAGGGCTTCTGGGACACCGAGTTTCTTGCGAAAGGCAAGACGAGAAACAAAAACCAGAGCCACTATTGGAAAAAGGTACGGTAAGGAATTCAGGAGTTCCGGAGCAACCAAAACCTGCAGGCGAAAAGCAAGATGAAAGAGTGCTCCAAAGAGATATGCTCCCACCAGGGCGTAAAGTGGGTTCCAGAAAGAAAAGATGGTGAGCGCCACAGCCAGCCACCCCACTCCCTGAGTCATCCCCGAAGACCAGGCCGGGCGATAGGCCACAGCGATATACGCTCCTCCAAGGCCAGCCATAACCCCTCCAAAGAAAACTGCCAGATACCGGACCTGCCAGACATTGATCCCCAGCGCGTCACTGGCAGAGGGATTTTCTCCACAGGAACGTAAAAAAAGACCTGGACGAGTTTTGAAAAGGAAAAACCAGAGAAAAACAGCCAAAACGACGCCTCCTACGGCCAGGACATCAATATCTTTAAAAATCATTCTCACCAGAATGGGACATCTGGCGAGAAAGGCTTCGGAAAAGGGCCTGATGGGGGTAGCCAGAGTTTTCCCTTCCCAGTTCCGACCCAGAGTTCCGGCAATTCCGGTTCCAAGAAGAGTGAGCGCCAAACCCGACACCGTTTGATTGGCCCGCAGGGTAATAGCAGAAAACGCATGGATGAGTGAAAACATTCCTCCTACCAATGCTCCAGCCATTATCCCCATCCAGGGGTTGGCGGTAAGATAGGTCACCACAAATCCACCAAGTGCACCCAACATCATCATTCCCTCGACCCCCAGGTTTAGAACTCCGGCTCTTTCGGCATACACTTCCCCCAATGTAGCTAGAAGTAGAGGGGTACCATAAGCCATGGCCCGATTTAAAACTCCCAAAATGATTTCAAGGTTCAATTGCTCCACCACCTCTGGAAGAACCCCAGACAATACGATAACGACTCAAAAGCTCGGTGGAAATTAAGAAAAAGAGTATAAGGCCATTGAGCACTGAAACAACCTGAAAGGGAATACCCAAGGAAACCTTCAGTGCATCACCTCCGGAAATCAGTGCTCCAAAGAGAAAGGCAGTGAGAATTGTGGCCAGGGGGTTGGCCCGCGCCAACCAGGCAACGATGATTGCCGTATACCCGTATCCCAGAGAGATGTGAGAGGGATGTCGCAAAAGATGATGAATACCTGCCACTTCCCCTACTCCGGCAAAACCCGCCAGTCCTCCGGAAAGAAACATAACAAGAAGAGTAATTTTTCCCTCGCTAATTCCAAGGAGCCTTGCCGTTTCAGGACTGCTACCGACAACGCGCAGTTCAAAACCAAGAGCAGTTTTCTTGAGAAAGAAATAGCCTGCCACAGCAACGACCACCCCGACAAGGAGCGTAAAATATGGCACCCGGCTTGTCCCGATCGTGCCGAGCCAGCCCGCCTCTGGGAAAGTATCCGTATAGGTAAAACCACGAACGCCTTTACCTTTCCAGGGCCCGCCAATGAGGTAGAGCACGAGATTCGAGGCGACATAGTTCAACATGAGGCTGGTCAGAACTTCGTTGACCGCAAAGCGAATCTTCAACACTGCCGGCACCAGTGCCCAGATTGCTCCTGCCAGAAAGCCGAGAAAAAACATACCGGGAAGCATGAAAGAGGAGGGAACCCCGGAAAAAAGTGCCACCCAGGTTGCAGCAATCGCTCCAAGCAGTATTTGACCTTCGGCCCCAATATTGAGGACCTGGGCTCGAAATGCCAGGGACAATCCTACCCCTACCAGAAGAAGTGGAATAGCCCGTTTAAAGGTCTCCGAGAGCGCATACCAGCTCCCAAAAGCTCCATGAAAAAACGTGAGATAGGCTTCCCACGGTGAAACACGGTAGAAAACGAAAATCACGCTGCTACCGAGAAAAGCCAGTACAATGGAAAGAAGAGAAAGAAGGAAAATCGAACTCGCTTTTGACTGAAGAGATGGCTCAACTCGAAATTGCATGCCTAAATTCTTATGCCTCCCATCACTAAACCGATACTATGACGGTCTTCTTCAGTCCACTGCACTTTTTCTCTCTCTCCCATCACTTCACCCCGGAATAATACCACAATCCGATTGGAAAGCTTTAAAAGCTCATCCAAGTCTCCGGAAATGAGAAGCACTCCTGCTCCCTCTTCCTGTGCTCGCACGAGCAACTCATGAATGGCTTCCACCCCCTGGACATCGAGCCCAGCGGTAGGGTTTGCCGCCACCACCAGTTTCGGTTTTCTTTCCAGTTCCCGTGCCAGGATAACCCGTTGACGGTTCCCCCCTGAAAGGAGCCGTACTGGCATTTCAGAGAGAGGAGGATGAATGTCATAACGAGCGATAAGGTGCTCACTGTACGCCTCAACTTTATTCCAGTCAACCCAGAATCCCTGAGAAAAAGGTGGTTCTGCGTACCCCCGAAGCATCAGGTTCTCAGCAACACTCATCTCTCCCACCAACCCAATACTTCGCTCTTCGGGAACATAAGCCACCCCTAAAGAGGCAATGTCTCGAGGCGAAAGCAGGGTGACATCCCGCCCGTCCAGGAAAATATGCCCCCTCTGCACGCGCCGCAGACCCACGATAACCTCTGCCAGTTCTTTCTGTCCATTTCCAGCGACTCCTGCCACACCGACAATTTCTCCTTCCCGTACCGTAAGCGAGACATCAAGAAGGGCCGGAAGGTCTTTATCTCCCATAGCCCAGACTCCTTTGAGTTCCAAAACTGCTTTGGAAGAAACGCTTCTCTTCGGTACCACCGAAACAACTTTTTTGCCTACCATCATTTCAGCCAGTTCCTCAGGCGAAGTGGAAGTAGGAGAAAATGTATCCACTACCTTACCCTGCCGCATCACCGTTACCCTGTCAGCAATTTCCATGACCTCGTTCAGCTTATGCGTGATAAAGATACAGGTTTTTCCCTCTTCTTTCATTGCCCGCATGGTTCGAAAGAGTTCTTCCACTTCCTGGGGAGTCAAAACTGCGGTCGGTTCATCGAGAATCAAGATACTGGCTTCCCGGTAAAGAACTTTCAGAATTTCCACTTTCTGCTTTTCACCGGCTGACAATTGCCAGATTCGGGCATCAGGATCCACTCGAAGACCGTATCTTTCCGAAAGCGCATGAACCCTTGACCTCACTTTTTCTGCGGGAAAGAAGAAAGAGGTGGAACGAAGACCCAGAATCACATTTTCGCAGACCGTATGCGTATTAACCAATCGAAAATGCTGATGCACCATCCCGATGCCAAGGGCAATGGCTTCCCGCGGAGAAGAAATTTTCTGCGGTTTTCCTCTCACCAAGATTTCTCCTTCATCGGGCTGTAAAAGTCCGTACAGAATGTTCATCAGAGTGCTTTTCCCGGCCCCATTTTCGCCTAAAAGGGCATGAACTGTTCCCCTTTCAATTTCAAAAGAGACTCCGTCATTCGCCACAATGTGGGGAGGAAAACGCTTGGTCACCGAATGAAAGGCAACGTCAATCATTGAAACCTCGATTCTCCTTTTCGTGGTATATCAGTCGCTAAGGTATTATATAAAGATACCCTGTGCTCGGCAAGAAGTGGAGGGAGAGAGAAAGAGAAAATCACAAATTGGAGGAAGGCGAAATAGGAAAAGGACGACCTCTCCGCGGAATAAATTCTGCTTTCAGCACAATGCCAGGCATTTCTTTCTGACCCCGCAGGAGAGCAATGATCATCTTTCCTGCTTGCCGTCCCTGCTCATACGAGGGATTGGAAATGGAGGAAAGAAAAGGGAAAATTTTTTGCGTAAGTGGCAGGTTATCCCCAGCAACAATTTCCACGTCCTCTAACCACTTTAATTGCATATCCTTCATGGCCTGTATCGCCCCATAGGCCATGGGATCACTGGCACACAGAAAAGCCGTGATTTCGGGATATTTTTCTTTCAGATATCTGAACTCCCGATAACCACTTTCAAAAGTAAAATTGCCCTCCCGAATAAATTCTGGGCGCAACGTAATCCCCAATTCAACAAGGGCAGCATTATATCCGGCATAGTAAGAGTCATTTTCAGGATAATTGAAAAAACCCGTCGGACGGGTAATGAGGCCAATATACCGATGCCCAGAAGCAATAAGATACTTGGTGGCCAAATACGCACCCTCAGCCATATCGACTTCCACAAAATTCCACCGCTGATCTTTGAACCCCATCCCCAGAGTTACATACGGCAGACCCTTGTACGTAAACTCGGCAATGATTCGGTCAATACCCGAGGAAGGATACAGAATAATCCCATCGACATTGCGTCGTTTTGCAAGTCTAATGGCTTCGTGAAGGGCATCCTTTTTATTGAGAGGCGCTGAAACCACAACATTATAACCCTCCTGGGTGAGCGCATCGTGGACACCATGGAGTTGTTCCATCATATTGAGGTCCTGAAACACAAAGTCCGATCCATAAGGAACTACAAAACCCACCGTATTCGAAAATTTCCTTTTGAGGCTTGCGGCAATCGCGTTGGGATGGTAATCCAGCTTGGAAATTGCGTCCAGAACCCTTTTTCGAGTGGTCTCCGCAACCAGATGACTCTCATTTAAAACCCGCGAAACCGTTTTGGGCGAAACCCCGGCCAGCGCGGCAACATCATAAAGGGTAGCCATTCTGGGTTCTTTTCTCATATCTGGCAATACACCTCGACAATCTTTCGACCCTGTGGAGGAACAACACACTTCCCCGCCATCAATTTCCCATCCACCATAAGACGATAGTGACCCCTACCGGTGTTCTCAATGATAATATGATATGTTACACCCCGAAACCTTCTCCGTACCGTCACCTTCGCTATCTCCGAAGGAAGGCATGGATCAATATAGAGTCCATCGAAATCCGGACGGATTCCCAGAATATACTGTGTGAAGGCCACATAATTCCAGGAAGCCGTTCCGGTAAGCCAGGAATTCTTCGCTTCCCCAAAACGAGGAGATTCGTCGCTCGCGATGACCTGAGCATACACATATGGTTCTAATCGATGCAGATCGCTGATCTCTTCCCGAAAAGCTGGACAGATCTTTTTATAATACTCGAAAGCACGATCGCCTCTTCCCAATTTTGTCTCGGCAATCATAATCCAGGGATTATTATGACAGAAAATACCCCCGTTTTCTTTATACCCCGGTGGATAAGAACTGATTTCTCCCAGCCCCGGGACAAAACGAGTATAAGCAGGAAAAAGGAGTTTGATTCCATGAGTGGTGTTGAGATAGCGATAGACGGCATCCAGCGCTTTCTCCGCCTTTTTATCCTCCAGACCTATGCCGGCCATCACACAAAAACCTTGAGGCTCAATGTAAATTTTCCCCTCCACATTTTCCTTACTTCCCACTTTCTTTCCCTGAGCGTCATAGGCACGCAAAAACCATTCTTCGTCAAATCCGTGCTGCAAAACAGCCTCTTCCATGGCCGCCACTGCTTTCTCCATATCTTGAGCTTCTTCAATTTTACCAAGTTTTCGGCACAAACGAGCATACTCGCTCCCCACCATGACAAACATCCCCGCAAGGAAAACCGATTCCGCCACATTTCCCTCAGTCCGTAAGGGACAGGTCTGAAATGATTCTTCAGGGTCGGTAGAGAAGCTGTTCAGGTTCAGACAGTCGTTCCAATCTGCCCTTCCGATTAAGGGTGAACCATGGGGACCACGATGAGTAAGAGTAAACTGGAGTGCTCGTCGCAAATGTTCCCATAGGGATGATCGTTTCTGGGGGCCATTTGCAAATGCAACTTCCACGTCCAAAATAGTCCAGTCACCGG
>JABUEZ010000284.1 GCA_013314795.1 Candidatus Profundicultor aquiphilus
AGGACATCTTCTTCTACCTGCTCTCGCAGGAGTAACATCTGGGAATCGATGGTCATAAAAATCTGCGCCAGAAATTCGTTTGCCCGTCGAACGTGCATCCACTGAACACAGTCAGTTTCTCTTTTGACTTCCAGGACCTCTTCGAGTGCCCTGTCGTGGATATCCAGAATGTTGATTGCCTCAGCCAGAAAAGGATCGCTGACCTGGATAAGGTTTTCAAAAGCACTCAATAAAACTTCTTCTTCCCCTCCCCCAAAGATGTATTCTCGAAGGTACTTTTTATACTGATCATAAAAAATCATGATTCCGTCCACACCACTCACCCCTTCACAATGACCACAGTAGCATCGTCTTCCAGAATTCCGTATTCGGCCAAAATTCCATCAGCCATTTTCTGAACATCGATCTTTTCGAAAAAACTCATCACTCTTGGGAAAAACTTGCTTGATATTCCATCGGTACAAACTACCAGCATGGTGTTGTGAAAATTTATGTTTTTCCTGTGAACCTCCACATTAACCGGAATTCGGCCCACCACCCCAGGATGTTCCAGAAGTCTTTCGCTATCCCCGCCCGAAACAATCCAGGCCCTGATATTCCCAACGTTCAGGTACTCAAGCTCATAATCTCCGATAAGCGCCACAAAAAGCGCGCTTCCCCGCGATCCTGAAAGCTTCCTGTTCAATTCCCAGTAATATTTCTTAAGATCCACACCGCCAAAAGCTAAAGAATATTCCTCGATCAGACGAGCAACCTCTCGAGCCCTTTTTCCGTGTCCCAGAGCATCGGCAACCACTACCATATATCGGCCAGATACCTTTTTCACCAGGCATATATCTCCATTTTCTTCCTCCAGATGACGAGGTCTGGTTGCAACTCCCATTTCCAGTGAAAGTCCTTTTTTATGTTCATCCAAAGAGAGTCGAACAATGAACGCCATACCCCCCAGAGGACTCTGTTCCACCCGCACCTCACGAGCGTTACTCTTCACCACCTTGAGTCCAATCCCTAATCCCCTGGAAAGAGAAAGGGGCTGCGAGCCCTCCCCTCTTTTTCCCGCATCATGCGCCTCGACAAGAATTTCTCGAGGATGTAACTTCACTTCCACAAAGCCCCTACCCCCGTACTTCAGAATGTTTGTGGCCAGCTCTCTACAAATCAAAAGGAGGGGAGAACCATCAAGATTGTTCTGCCCGGCAAAATTCTTAACCCGGTACTCCAGGATGAAGAGATCCGCTTCGCTTTCAATTTGAACTCTTAATGCCTCACTCAAAAGGCCCTCCTCTTTTTTGACACAATAACTATTGTTCCAGAACCCCTTTCAGATTCAATGGAGAAAGAGTCCATTAGTCTCCGCACTCCCGGAAGACCAAGGCCGAAACTGTTCCTGGTGGTGGTATAACCATCTCTTAGCGCGGAATCCAGGTCTTCAATCCCTGGACCCCTATCATAGGCCACAATTTCTACTCCCACATTTTTTCCGTCTTTCTCCTGTTTTCCCCTCAAAAGAATATATCCTTCACCAGCATATCGATAAATGTTTCGGGCCAATTCTGAAACCGCAGTCGAAATCTTGGTCACATCTGAAAGTGTAAACCCCATCTTGCGGACCATGTTTTTCACCATCTGACGAGCAATCACAATGTCGTTTTCTTCCTTAATTTTGACACTCAGGTCATAATTTTCAATATTGATATCACGCACCTTGCTTCCCTACCCCAACAATTCGTTCCAAAATTTTGATGGCATGGTCAAGGTCCTGCGCATAATGAATTCCCGTTAATCTCAGACCCATCTGAGCCATGGTCAGAGCCACACTGGGCTTTATCCCACACATCACGGTATGACAACCCATCAGTCTTGCCATTCTGGCTGTTTCAGATAAAACGTAGGAGATATAACTATCGATAACGTCCACCATACTGACATCGATAATGATTCCATCAATTGATTCAGATTGAATTTCGGACAAAATCTGATTTTGCAAAGCTCCTACCGTGGAATCGTCAAGTTCTATTTGAACGGGAACTGTAGATAGACCAGAGTTTCGTTCACAGTACTTCAAAAAGTTGAAGGAGGTCTTGCAAAGGGTGGGTATCCCCTCGGTATTATCGGTATGGCAAAATCCCAATACCCAGAAAGGAGGAACGCCCACCCTATGACATTGTATCAGCAACTGAAAGCCTCTGGAAACCCTCAAGCACCAGTCCAGGTAGTGATTACCCTTCTTGCCAGCCATACGGTGAGAGAGGTAGCAGAAATTCTTGGCATCTCCACTCGTTGGGTATACACGCTCCAGAAACGGTACTTGGAGGGGAGAAAGGACCTGAGAGCGTGTCTTCGAAAGCGGGGACCAAAGAACCCGATGCCCAACCGCACTCCCCAT
>JABUEZ010000285.1 GCA_013314795.1 Candidatus Profundicultor aquiphilus
CCATTTCCACTTCTTCTTCAAATATCACCTGAACTTTTTGGGAACCCAGGACCTTGACAGAACACGGCCTTTCCTTCTGGAGATACCGTACCTGAGCGAAAAGGCGGGCCGGAAACTCCTCCACAAAAATGTTACAGAATGAGGCAATAAGACTTCTCGCTTTCAGTTCTTCTCTCTCCCCCACCACTACTTCGTTCTGCTCCGGCCGGATGGCAACAACGTAGAAAGGTCTTGTACCACTCACTCTTAGCCCTTTTCTCTGACCAATTGTGTATTGGAAATATCCCCGGTGCCTTCCTAAAACTCTTCCATCAGATGTCACAATGAATCCGGAGAGGTCTTCCTGGATTCTCTGGGTGAGGAATTTCCGGTAATCTCCCTGAGGCAGAAAACAGATATCCTGGCTCTGGGGTTTAACTGCCACCGGAAGGGAAGCCCGCGTTGCCAGGGCCCGTACCTCCTCTTTTGTCACCTCTGAGAGAGGAAAAAGAATAAAAGGAAGATGCGCCTGCTCGATGCCGTAGAGGAAATACGTCTGGTCTTTTTGTCTATCCTTTGGTCTCTTCAAAAAATATTTTCCTCCGTGCTCTTCAATTCGGGCATAGTGTCCGGTGGCCAGGTAGTCAAAACCATTGTCTTTCGCATAGTTCAGGAGCTTTCCAAATTTGAGGCATCTATTGCAAACCACGCAGGGGTTAGGTGTCTTTCCTTGTCGGTACTGGTTGATAAAATCCTGAACGACAATGGCTTCCAGGTGATGAGAATAATCAAGAACATGATGAGGAATACCGAGCCTTTTACAGACGGAGGTAGCATCTTCAATGGACTTTTCAGACGCTGAGAGGCCAAAATACATGGTTACTCCGGCAACCTCAAATCCCCTTTCAACAAGGAGCAAAGCTGCAACCGAAGAATCCACCCCGCCACTCATGGCCACAAGAACCTTTTTCCTCGCCACAGAGTTCACCACACCCTCAAAAAATTGATAAATACCGTTCACCGGTATCGGGGAAAATAACCACAATGAGTTTTCCTTGATTTTCCTCTCTTTTCGCTACTTCGACTGCTCCCCACAGAGCCGCTCCTGAAGAAATACCGGCAAGAATGCCTTCCTCTTTTGCCAGGCGTTCTGCCATCATGAAGGCGTCTTCGTCGCTCACAGAAATAACTTCATCTAAGAGTTCCACTTGCAGAATTTCCGGAACGAAGCCAGCCCCGATTCCCTGAATACGGTGCTGTCCCGGTGCTCCTCCAGAAAGGACCGGTGAACGCTGAGGTTCAACGGCTATGGCCCGAAAAGACGGCTTCTTTTTCTTCAGTGCCTGTGCAATACCGGTTATAGTCCCCCCCGTGCCCACTCCGGCGACCACCATATCCACCTTGCCATCGGTATCACTCCAGATTTCCTGAGCTGTGGTTTCCCGATGAATCCTGGGATTGGCCGGGTTTTTGAATTGCTGGGGCATGAATGCCCCAGGGTGTTCATGAAGAATTTCTTCCGCCTTTCTTACTGCTCCGCGCATTCCCTCCTGTGCGGGCGTGAGGATGATTTCAGCCCCAAAGCGAGCAAGAATTTTGCGTCGCTCTACCGAAACACTCTCCGGCATGGTAAGAAGGAGTCGGTATCCTCGCTGTGCACAGATAAAAGCCAAACCAATTCCGGTATTACCACTGGTAGGTTCCACCACGAGACTTCCAGGCTTCAAAAGTCCTTTTGCTTCAGCATCTTCAATCATGGCCAGGGCAGGCCTATCCTTCACACTGCTGCAGGGGTTAAAAAATTCGAGTTTGGCAATGACTTCCCCTGGTAGGTCTTTCCCAATTTTTCTCAATCGCACCAGTGGCGTTCTTCCGACTAATTGGGTGATATCGTCGGCAATCCTCATATATTTACCCCCTAAATCATTCTTTGCCTGACTGCTTTTTCCTCCATCTTTGACACACACCACACCTCTTTACAGTGACGGTGCTCCATACCGACGGAGACGTGATTCTCATCACAGCGAACGTAATATGCCACTAAAGAGGCAGCATCTTTTAATGTTTCTTGATCTCCTTTCCCTCTTCCCAACGCGACAGGGCCTCTTCCCTCGCTGGGGAAGAACAGGACATCCTCAGGAGTAGCAATTCTTCGAATCTTTTCATTTTCCTCAGCGTCCCGCCCCACGATGAGTTTGAAGGCGGGATTAAGACGAAAATGCCTTCCTATTTTTAAAAGTTCTACTCCCTGAAAGGTAAGATTTTCCCCATGTTGGAGTAAATCCCGTAGCCTTCTGGAAAAATTGGGTTCGGTGAGAAGGCACCCCCCTGCAGGAGGGGGAAAAGACCGTATTCCCCATTCCTCGGCAAGTTTCAGTTGCCTTTCTCTTCCTCGTCCTGAAA
>JABUEZ010000286.1 GCA_013314795.1 Candidatus Profundicultor aquiphilus
TTCCCTCAGTCCGTAAGGGACAGGTCTGAAATGATTCTTCAGGGTCGGTAGAGAAGCTGTTCAGGTTCAGACAGTCGTTCCAATCTGCCCTTCCGATTAAGGGTAAACCATGGGGACCACGATGAGTAAGAGTAAACTGGAGTGCTCGTCGCAAATGTTCCCATAGGGATGATCGTTTCTGGGGGCCATTTGCAAATGCAACTTCCACGTCCAAAATAGTCCAGTCACCGGTCTCCTTGATATAGTGCAAAGTTGAATAGACCAACCACAGCGGGTCATCGTAAAAACCGCCACCAATTTCCAGATTCCCCTTCTTTGTCAGTGGTTGATACTGATGATATGCGCTTCCATCATCACACTGGGTGGCCGCAAGATCCAGGATTCGCTCCCGGACCTTTTGGGGAATCATATGGACCACGCCAAGGATATCCTGATTGGAATCCCGAAAACCGATGCCACGACTGATTCCCGATTCAAAATATGAAGCACTTCTGGAAAGATGAAAGGTTACCATACACTGATATGGATTCCAGATATTAATCATCCGATCAACTCGCTCGTCTCCGCTTGAGATAACCAGGGAGGAGAGAAGGTTTTCCCAGTACCTCTGGAGCATGTGGAATGATTCTTCGACCCTATCCGAAGAAGCAAAATGTTCTACCATTGCATGGGCTTTTTCTTTGTTGATGATCCCGGGCTTTTCCCACTTCTCCCCGGGTTCATTTTCCACATAACCGAGGATAAAAATAAAATCCTGACTCTCGGCAGGACCAAGAAAAACCTCTAAACAATGCGATGCCACCGGTGACCATCCCGAAGCAATCGAATTGCGAGGCTTTCCTTCTAATACCACCTGAGGGCAGTCAAGACCGTTATAAAGACCCACAAACGACTCCCGATCGGTGTCAAAACCGATCAGAGGGCGATTCACGGCATAAAAGGCATAGTGATTACGTCTTTCCCGATATTCAGTTTTATGATAAATGACGTTCCCTTCCACCTCAACCTCGGCGGTATTGAGATTACGCTGAAAGTTGGTCATATCTTCCAACGCATTCCAGAGGCAAAACTCAAGAAACGAAAAAAGTCTCAAATTCCTCGGTACAGAGGTAAGATTGGTCAAACGCAAAAAGTGGATTTCACAATTTTCCCCCAGGGGGATGAAAAACAGCGTTTCTGCTTTCACACCATTCTTGATACTCGTGATTCTGGTGTATCCCAGACCATGGCGACACTCATAGAAATCAAGCGCCGCTCGCACCGGTTGCCAACTTGCCGACCATATTGTCCTTTCATCCTTCAGGTAAAAGTATCGGCCATTACTGTCCAGGGGAATCTGGTTATACCGATAGCGAAGAATTCTCCGTAATCGGGCATCTTTATAAAAACAGAATCCTCCTCCCGTATTGGAAATAATACCGAACAAGCTCTCACACCCCAGATAGTTGATCCAGGGATACGGAGTTTGAGGAGTAGTGATGACGTACTCTTTCTTCTGATCGTCGAAATAGCCAAATTTCATTTTCTTCTCCGTTTCTTGAATGAGGGAGAAGGAGAATCCCTTCTCCCTCATCATGTGTTTACTTTTCCTTTGCCAGCGCTTCGGTCACACGTTGTGCCGCTTTATCAAGGTAAGTTTTCACAATCTTCTCCAATGCTTCCCCTTTAACTGTGCTTCCTTCAAGAAGCGCATTCCTGAACTCCTGGGTAATGGCATTTTCAATATCTCCCCATACTGCCAGGGGAGGATATGCCGTCGCGTAACTCAAGGTCTTTTTGAAAACCTTCCATACCCCGGTGTCGTAATAGGGATCGTCGTAGGCTTCTATCTTTGCCGGTAACATATGGGAGAGGTTCTTGGTGTAATCGACGAGGTTATCTTTATTCACCAGGAATGCAATCCAGGCCCGTGCAGCATCTTTATTTTTGCTTTCCTTCAGAATGACCAGGTTGCTTCCTCCCGAGAAGGAAGCTCGCTTTTTCGGTCCAGCCGGCGGCTCCACAATATCATAAGGAAGATTGGGATTCTCCTGTTCGATGTTAGCGATGTTCCAGGGACCCATAAAGCACATGGCCACATTGCCATTGATGAACGCCGAATCAGCCTGAGGTTGGTTATACTCCACACAGGCCTTTGACGCCAATCCTTCCGCAATGAGACTCACATACCACTTCATAGCCTCCACGCCTGCCTGGTCATTGAAAATAGCCTGCTTGAAATCCGGCGATACCAGATCTCCTCCATACGCCCAAAGGACGATCGCCCAGTTATGGAGAAGATCCCAGGCATTCGTTCCTGCCAGGGCAATTGCCGACCCTTCGCCGCTTTTCGCCACAATCTTATTC
Source organism: Candidatus Profundicultor aquiphilus (assembly GCA_013314795.1). Taxonomy (GTDB): domain Bacteria; phylum Atribacterota; class Atribacteria; order Atribacterales; family Caldatribacteriaceae; genus Profundicultor; species Profundicultor aquiphilus. The sequence goes on from JABUEZ010000286.1 coordinate 2,347, forward strand.
CCCACCTCTTTCAATTCTTCATAACTTGAGGGT
>JABUEZ010000287.1 GCA_013314795.1 Candidatus Profundicultor aquiphilus
GGAAAGGAAATGGATATTGTAGTCAACCCCGGCACCGATGGCAATGCTGGCAATAGTGAGAGTGGCCACGTTGAGGGGAATCCGGAAAAGGCCCATCATCCCAAAGGAAGAAGCAACCGTCAAAAGGAGTGGCACAATTCCAATGGAAGCCTTTTTCACCGAGCGGAACTGTAAAATCAAAAGCCCAAAAACAATGCCGAAAGCCAGAATCATACTCTGAACCTGGTTGGAGAAGAGTTTGCTGTTTACATAGTCGTTGATTACCGGTGTCCCGGTAATCCGGTATTCCACCGTAAACGCGGAAGCTTCCTGGGTAGGAACATAGACCTCTTCATCCAGCACCTGGTAGAAGACAAAATCAAATTCTTCGTCGAGTTGCTTTCCGGAAAGTTCTTCCACTGCTTCTCGCAAAGCCAGGACTTTACGGTTTTTCGCCACTCGTTCTATGGAGTTCGCAATGATACCCCCAAGATAAAGGGCGGTATCATCATCGAGATTGAGTTGCCCGAGCAACGCTTCTTCGGGAGCAATGTTCTGCGAGAAGGCCTCTTTTAAAACCGCCCCTACTGCTTCACCCTCAAGACCCAGGTCCTCAATTTCAAGCCGCGCATCTTTGACCACCTCGGCAATAAAACCATCATCTCCACTCACAAAACCCTGCCACGGTTGGGAAACAATTTCCGTTACTTTCTTCTCCAAAACCTCCGGAGAAGAAATCTCTAGACCAAACAGGGCCAAATCTTCAACAATGGTCCGCACAAGATACGCCCTTCCCTCCGGCTCTTCTACCGAAATTGGCTTTACCCGTTTCGGCCGCTCGGCCAGAAACGCCTCCGCTCTCCGGAGTTCTTCCTGAAGTTGCGCCGAGGTGGTCTCTTCGGCCCGGAACTCAAGGAGCGTTTCTCGACCGTCGTTTCCGATGCGACCCTTTATATAGGCGTTATCCTGAGCAAAGAACCACAGATTGTCGAGTTTCTCCTGCGAGGCCGGGATGGCTTCCCACCCTTCCACCGCTTTATTGAGATCTGAAAAGAACGAAGCAATTGAAGAATAGTCCTTAAAACTGTGGTACTGGCTCAAATACTTTCCGATACGAGTCATTTCCCGTAAAACAAAGGGGTGACGCACCTGAGGCGCCGAGACCCACAGATAATTGTAGTCGGTACTGCCAAACCGATCCTTAAAATACTCTAAAAGCACCGTCACCGGATGGTTTTTCCCCATCTGGCTGTGGACTGTGGTTTCAGTCTTAATCTGCGGAATGCCCACAAAGAAAAGAACCATCAACCCAAGGAGCACCATCGCTACCACAGTTTTGTGATGTAACACTCCTTTACTGATACTCTCCAGAACCCAGTTAATCCGATCACGCCGACCGGCTGCATCTTCATGATTAAAATGCCTGGGAATACGCTGAGGTGAGTAGACCCGATACAGGGCTCCCAGAGAAAAACAGGCCAGAAGTAACCCAAAAAATACTCCCAGAGCCGAATAAATCCCCAAGTCCGAGATGGGCTTGATATCGGCAGTCAAGAAGGAAAGGAATCCCGCCATGGTGGTGAGTGCGCTCATGAGAATGGGGATAAAAACTCCTTTCATGGTATTCTGGAGTGCCAGGTTTGCATCTCCTGGGTTGAGCTTGCTCCGTTCCTCGTAATAGCGATTCACAAAGTGAATCCCATAGGCGGTAACCAGGGCCAGAAGCATGACCGGAAGGGAAGCCGAAATCACCGTGAGGGATTGTCCCAGTGAAGCTGCAGTTCCAAGGGTCCACAGCGAGGCAAGAAGGGCAATAAAAATGGGCAAAAACACTCCCTGGAGACTCCGAAACCCGATGTACAGGATGATGAGTAACACCACCACGGACACCGGAGTCAAAAAGGCCATATTCTGGCGGGCACTCTGGGAAACCTCGCGCATGATGATGGGAAACCCAAAATAGGTAATTTTGGCCGGAAGAGACATGGCATTCACCGCCTCTTTGACCTCTTCCACCGCCTGATACTCATCCACCCCTTCATAAAAAGAAATCATGACAATGGTCCCTTTCCCATCCTGAGTCACCAGCTTTCCCCAGATGAGGTCATCCTGTTTCAATTCATCTCGCAAACGCTGCGCTTCCTCATCGTTCTCCGGTAAGACATCCACCACCTCTTTAACCTCTATTCCATAATCGGTGGTCACAATTTTGGGCATACTGGTTAACGCCGTCACGTTCTGCACCACAGAAAGCCCCTTGACGGTCTCCACCACCTTCTGCAAATGGGAAAGATTGGCCGGGGTAAAAAGATCGTCAAACTCCAGAGCCACGATCATGCTCTTTTTCTGGAAACCGCTGAACCGATCGCTCAGGGAGTTGTAAAAGGAAACCTGCGGAT
>JABUEZ010000008.1 GCA_013314795.1 Candidatus Profundicultor aquiphilus
TGAATGTATTGATATTGAAGTAACCCCAAAGGACTTCGGTCGAATTGCAGCGCAGACTGCCAAACAGGTTATCCTGCAACGGATTCGGGAGGCAGAGCGGGATAGAATTTATGAGGAGTTTGTGGAAAGAGCCGGAGAAATTGTCACTGGTATTGTCAACCGGAGGGAGGGGCGGACGGTAATGGTCGATCTTGGGAAGACCGAGGGAGTGCTTCCGCCTTCAGAGCAGATTGCAAGCGAAGAGTACAAAACTGGTGAGCGGATGAAGTTTTTTATCGTAGAAGTGAAAAAAACGACCAAGGGACCCAGGATTACCCTTTCGCGTACCCATCCAGGCCTGGTCAAGAGGCTGTTTGAACTGGAGGTTCCGGAGGTGCATGAAGGCTGGGTGGATGTGGTAACCATAGCGCGGGAACCTGGAGTGCGGAGCAAGGTCGCGGTGGAAAGCAGGAACGAGCGCATTGACCCGGTTGGATCGTGCATCGGAAATCGTGGTTCAAGGGTTAAAAATATAATTGATGAATTGAGAGGAGAAAAAATAGATATAATAAGGTGGAGCAACGATCCAAAGGTGCTGATTACCGAAGCGTTGAAACCGGCAGAGGTTATCAATGTGGAACTCGATGAGGGAACCAAGACGGCACAGGTACTCGTGCCTGTGGACCAGCTTTCTCTGGCTATTGGTAAAGACGGTCAGAATGCTCGTCTCACTGCACGGATCAGTGGGTGGCGTATCGACATCAAGGGTGTGAATCGTGAGGTATAGCAATGAAGGCCAAACGGATTCCCATTCGTATGTGTATAGGGTGTCATCAGCGGAGGGAAAAGAAAGGATTGATTCGGATTGTGAAAACCCTTCAGGGCAACATAGAGGTGGATCCAACTGGCAAAAAGTCGGGGAGAGGGGCTTATGTGTGTCCTCAGGTGGAGTGTGTGCAAGCTTTATGTCGAAAGGACCTTTCTTCGGCTTTTCGATTCGAGATTGAGGAGGCGGAGTTTATCGCCCTAAAGGATATGCTGCTCGGGTATTTGAAAAACCCGCGGGAAGGAGGCTCGCAATGACCAAGGTAAGAATATACAAGATTGCCGAAGTGCTTGGGATACCTGCTTATGAAGTTATAGAGATGCTCCGGGAGCTGGGAGTCGAAGTCAAGAATCACATGAGCAGTATCGATGAAGATCTGGTAGACCTGTTGAAGGAGGAAATTGTCTACCGTCGGCAGAAAGAAGAAGAAATAAGGAAAAGGAAAGAAAAGACACTTCTTTTTGAAAATCTTCCCACTCTTAAGGAGATTGCCAAGCTCCTTAACGAGGAACCCGAAGATATTATCTTGCGTCTGGCTGACCTGAATATTGTGCCCGATTTTCGGAGACCTTTGCCACCTCTTGTGGTTGAGAAACTGGCCCGGGAAAAGGGATGGGAAGTGGAATGGAAAGAGGGCTTGAAAAAGGAAACCGTTGAAGCTCTGGGGGGAGAAAGATTTTTAAGGCCTCCGGTGGTAACTATTCTTGGGCATGTCGATCATGGAAAAACTACTTTACTTGATGCCATCAGGCATTCTCGAGTGGCTGAGTCAGAGTTCGGAGGAATCACCCAGCGCATTGGTGCGTATCAGGTGGAAGTCAATGGAAGAAAAATCACCTTCATTGATACCCCTGGGCATGAAGCCTTTACAGCTATGCGAGCGCGTGGGGCTCAGGTTACGGATATAGCGGTGCTGGTGGTTGCCGCGGACGATGGGGTGATGCCGCAGACCGTAGAAGCGATTCAGCACGCCAAAGCTGCCGATGTGCCCATCATTGTGGCCGTGAATAAAGTGGATAAGCCTGCAGCGAATCCCGAAAGGGTGAAACAGCAACTTTCAGATTACGGATTGATTCCTGAGGAGTGGGGAGGAGAAACCATTTTTGTTAACGTTTCGGCTTTACAGCGGAAGGGTATTAACGAACTTTTGGAGATGATTCTCTTGCAGGCTGACCTTCTGGAGCTCAAGGCAAGGCACAGCGGTTACGCCACGGGTCTTGTGATTGAATCGCGCTTAGATCGAGGGAAGGGTCCTGTGGCGACGGTAATTGTTCGAGAGGGAATCCTGAGGGTCGGAGATTATTTTGTGGCCGGGGCAAGCTGGGGCAAGGTACGAACCCTGTCTGATGACCTTGGTCGATCTCTGAAAGAAGCATATCCTTCTATGCCTGTCGAAGTGGTCGGATTTTCTGAGCTTCCACCGGCTGGAACCAAATTTATGGTGGTAGGAGAAGAGCGAATTGCATACCTTATTGCCGAGCGAAGAAAAGAGCGGGAAAAAGAAGCCACCCTTAAGGGAGGTTCAAGACGCACTCTCTCCCTGGAAGAACTCCTTTCGCCTGAAGCTGGCAGAGTCAGAGAGCTTAATTTGCTCCTGAAAGCCGATTTTCAGGGTTCTCTGGAGGCCATTGAGAAGGCCATTTCCCAGTTGGAGAACGAAGATGTCAAAATTAATTTTATCTTCAAAGGTGTGGGAAACATAAGCGAGGCTGATGTGATGCTGGCTTCAGCTTCTTCGGGAGTTGTGGTCGGGTTTAATGTGAAGCTGCCCAACGAGGTGGCGAAGATTGCCAAAAGAGAAGGGGTTGATGTCCGGCTCTACCGGATTATTTATGATCTGATTGATGACATGGATAAGGCCATCAAGGGTATGTTAGAACCAAGGAAGGTTGAGGAAACCTTAGGGAGACTCGAAGTGAGAGCCCTCTTTAAGGTTGCTCGAGCTGGGATGATAGCAGGGTGTTATGTGACGCAGGGTAAAATTGAAAGGGGAGCTCTGGTGAGAGTGTGGCGAGGGCAGGAAATGCTTCAGGAAGGTATTCGGATTTCCTCCCTGAAGCATTTTAAAGAGGATGTGCGAGAAGTGACTCAAGGGTATGAGTGTGGAGTTGGCTTAGAGGGATTTGATGACTTTCGAGAAGGCGATATCCTGGAAGTCTATGTCATCCGAGAAGAACGATGAGAGTAGGGGTTTGCCAGGTAGAACTTTTTATCAATGGGAGTCTTTCTCTTAAGGATAAAAGAAGAGTCATGAATTCTGTGAAACAAAAGCTCCGGAACCGGTTCAACATCTCCATTGTGGAGATTCCGGTTGATGCGCAGTGGAAGAGAGGGGATTTAGGGATTTCTTGCGTCGGACTCGACGAGAGGAGTGTAAGATCGACAATTGACCAGATTGTACGGTTTATTGAAGATGATGATCGTGTTGAGGTGAGTAACCTCACCGTAGATATACTGTGAAAGTGTGGTGAAAGAGCATGAAAGAGCAGAGACCCAAAAGGGTTGCTGAATTGATAAAAAGAGAAGTTTCTCAAATACTCCTTTCGCGAGCTGAGGATCCTCGTATCAAGCGGTTCACCATTACCAGGGTTGAGATCTCGCCGGATATCAGACAGGCAAAAATTTTCGTCAGCTTTGGGGAGGGAGAGGAAGGGGAAGAAAGAGTAAAACTTCTTCAGAAAGCCACTGGCTTTGTGAAAGCAGAGTTGGCACAGCGAATTAGGATAAAGTTTATGCCCGAAATTATCTTTGTGGCCGACAGTGCTTTTGAAAAGGCTTTTCAAGTTGTGGCACTTCTGAACAGAATGGAGCAAGGGGAGAGAAATGAGTAAGGCCATCGCCGAGGTTATTGAAGCCATCCAATCTCGCCATCATTTTGTTGTTGTCTCTCACCAGAATATAGATGGTGACGGAATTGGAGCGCTCTTGTCCTTCTATGCTTTGCTTTCCTCTTTGAATAAGCATGTCGTAATGGTTAATGATGGGAATGTGCCTTATTTTTGCAGGTTTCTTCCCGATACAGAGAAAATCCTTTCTTATGAAGATTTCTGCAAAGCGCATCTCGCAAAAGGGCATCCCTTTGAGACGCTAATAGTCGTTGACTGTTCCAATTTGTCCCGCCTGGGAAAAATGAGCGAGATGGTCAAAGCATTTTCATTCATTATCAACGTTGACCATCATCCTGATAACTCTTTCTTCGGCAATGTGAACTGGGTAGTTCCAGAAGCGTCCTCAACTATGCTGGTATATACATTATTCAAAGAAATGGGAGTTGCACTCAATAAATCCGTCGCTTCAAGCATCCTGAACGGGCTTATTTCTGATACCGGTGGTTTTAGCTTTGTGGAAGTTGATTCCAAGATGTTTACTGTTCTTGAAGATCTTGTTGCTCACGGAGCCTCGGTTTCCGAAAGCATGCGTCACAACTTTCGTTTTCGGCGTTCTGAGGCGCTAAAGCTTCTAGGACGGGCTCTGGAGCGTCTGGTTTATGATGGTGATTCTGGTATTTCCTACACCTATCTGGTGAGGCAAGATTTTGTAGAGTTGCATGCTGAGGCAGAGGATACGGAAGGGATTGTGGATTACGGTCTGTACATTCCCGGGGCAGAGATTTCCATTCTCTTTAGAGAAACTGAGGAAAAGGTTTTCAAAGTCAGTTTGAGGGCCCAAGGGGAGCGCGAGGTTCTTTCAATTGCCCATCATTTTGGGGGAGGAGGACATCTGAAAGCGGCTGGTTTTAAAATTGCCGGAGAACTGGAAGTGGTTATCCAGGAAGTGCTGGGGCTTGTGCAAAATGTCCTCTATGGACCGAAAACCGCCATGCGATGAGATGGAATTCGAAGTAAAGGTGCCGGGTGGGATTCTGAACGTCTATAAACCAGTAGGCCTTACTTCAAGGCAGGTTGTGGAGAGAGTTAGCGCCATTCTCGGTGGTAAAGCCGGACACGCTGGGACTTTGGATCCGTTTGCGCGGGGAGTTCTTATAGTCTGCTGGGGAAAAGCAACTCGTTTTTCCTCTTTTTTTCAGAATCTTCCTAAGGTTTACCGGGCGTGGGTTCGTTTTGGGATTAGCACCGATACCTATGATGTTTATGGTCGGATTACGGAATGGAGTCAGGGCGAATTGGAGATGGAGCACCTGGCTCGAGTTCTTCAGGAATATCAGGGAACAATTGTGCAGAAAGTCCCGGCGTTTTCTGCCTGCAAGTATAAGGGGAGGTCGCTCCATCGGTATGCCCGAAAGGGTCTTACTGTTCCAGAGTTGACCAAAAAGGTTGAGATCTATTCTCTAACCCTGGTGAGATGTCAGGAAGGGCGGTTTGGAGAGGCCGAGATTCTTGTAGAGTGTTCCAGTGGAACATATGTCCGAAGTCTGGCTTTTGAATTAGGAAAGAGATTGGGATTGGGAGCGTACCTTTTTGGGTTGCGCCGGGAAAGTATAGGGAAATTTATCTTACAGGAGAGCATTGATGTTTTTGGGTGTCATATTACAGGGGATTTTCTCTTGAAGAAGTCGTTTTCCATTGATGAAGGGTTGTACTGGATGCCTTCCCTCGCGGTAAACGGGGAAGAGGCAAAACGTTTCAGAAATGGGAATATGGTGAGAGACGTTTCGCTGGGAGAAGGAAACTGGTTCAAAGTGTACCGGGGCGATCAATTTTTGGGGTTGGGTGAGAAAACGGGGCCCTGGCAACTGCAACCCAAAATCGTTATTCTGGAGTAAACACGATGCGGATAGTCCGGGGATGGAAAAATCATTCGAAACAGCGTGTAATCGCTTTGGGCTTTTTCGACGGCTTACATCGAGGGCACCGGGAGGTGCTGAAAACAGCATATCGTTTTAAATCTCATGATGAGGATAATGTTGAAGTCGTTACTTTTTATCCTCATCCTCAGAATTTCCTGGCCGGGAGGGGGAATTATTCCTTAAAGTACCTCACTTCGTACGGAGAAAAGTACTGTCTTGTCCAGCAATTTTTTCCGGAAATGCTTCTGCGTTTCATCCGGTTTAATGCTGCTATGCGTTTTACCCACCCTCGGGAATTTCTGCATCGTATTCATTCCCGGCTCTCTCCGGCGAGAGTCTTTGTGGGAGAAAATTTCCGTTTCGGATATCAGGCGACCGGAGATGTGGAATTGCTTCGGCAGTACTTTGAAGCAAAGGGAGTTGAAGTGGTATGTATTCCGTCTGTCGAGAATAATGGAGTATGTATATCGAGCTCCGGCATCCGAACCTTGCTTGCCCAGGGGGATCTGGATCAGGTGAATAACCTTCTGGGATATCATTTCACCATCATAGGGAAAGTACGCAAAGGGAGAAAGCTTGGGAGTGAGTTGGGGTTTCCAACGGCCAATCTTTATCCACCAAAGGTGAAGCTCCTACCTCCTCATGGAGTATACGTCTCATATGTATCCTGGAAGGGCTTAAAAGATTGGATTCCTGCTCTCACCCACGTAGGGTATAGACCCACTTTAAATGATTACCGTCGCAGAGTCATCGAGACTTTTGTTCCTTCCTTGCAGTCTCCTGGTCTTTATGGAAAAAGAATGGTTGTCCGGTTGGCTGCTTTTATCCGGGAAGAGAGAGCCTTTCCATCGGTCCAGGAATTGAAAAAACAGATTGGCCTTGATTTAGAAGCTTTTTACCAATATTTACAGGGGAGAAACAGTGTGATAAACTACCCTTTGAATGCTATATTGGAGGTGTAGAAAAAGTTGACGCTCACAAAGGAAAAGAAAAAGGAAATCATAGAACGGTTTAAAATTCACGGCGAGGATACCGGATCTCCTGAAGTTCAAATTGCTCTTTTGACGGTGAGGATCAAAGAGTTAACGGATCATCTGAAACGGCATCCTAAGGATTTTCATTCCCGGAGAGGTCTCTTTATGATGGTCGGTCAGAGAAGAAGGCTTTTGAATTACCTGAAAAAATACCACCTGGATCGGTACTATGCAATCCTGGAAAAATTAGGTCTGAGGAAGTAAGAGGAGGTTGTTGACAATAGAAAAGAAATGGGAGATTGGTTTTGGAAGTGAGTCGCTTATTATCGAAGCAGGTAAGCTGGCGCAGCAGGCAGGAGGGGCAGTTACCGTTCGGTATGGCGATACAGTGGTTCTGGTTACCGCTACGACGAGCGAAGAGAGTAAGGAAGATGTAGATTTTACTCCTCTTTCGGTAGAGTTTGAAGAGCGATTTTATGCTGCAGGGAAGATTCCGGGGGGATTCATTAAAAGAGAAGGGAAACCCCGGGTAGCGGCTATTCTGAGTGCGCGGCTTATCGATCGTTCCATCAGGCCTTTGTTTTCAGAGTTCTGTCGCAACGAAATTCAGGTTGTGGTGACGGTTCTTTCTGTGGATGAGATCCATCCCCCCGATGTGATTTCTATTATTGGTGCTTCTTTGGCCTTGGGTATTTCGGAAATTCCCTTCGAAGGCCCGGTGGGAGCCTGTAGAGTAGGGTTAATGGGTGATGAAATTCTGATGAATCCAACTCTGGATAAATTGACCCTGAGTGGGATGGACATGGTGATTGCCGGGACCAAAGAAGGAATTACCATGATCGAAGCGGGTGCCCGAGAAATCGATGAGGAAAAGGTAAAAGAAGCCTTACGGATTGGATATCAGGAAATCCAGAGAAGCATTGAGCAGCAGGAGGAGATCATCCGTCAGATTGGAAAACCGAAATTGGAGCTGAAGATACCCGAATTTTGGGAAAGCTTATGGAGCTGGTTGCTGGAAAGTTATCAGGGTGAGGTCAGAAAAAGAATCACCATTCCTGACAAAAAGCTGCGGGAACAGGAAATGCGGCTGCTTTTTCAGAAATTTGCCGAAGAGGGAGAAGCTCGGTTCGGGACACCGAGTTTTCTCACCGTAGCCTGGGAAAAGTTGATGAAAGAAGAAGTTCAGAGGCTCATTCTTACCACCGGATACCGCCAGGATGGCAGGAGTCCAAAGGACATAAGACCGATAAGCTGTGAGGTGGGTTTCTTACCCCGCACCCATGGTTCTTCCCTCTTCACCAGAGGTCAGACACAGGCTCTGGTCATCACCACTTTAGGAGCTAAGAGTGAAGAGCAGAAGGTGGATGGTTTGCAGGAGGAAGAGGCAAAACGATTTATGCTCCACTATAATTTCCCTCCCTACAGTACCGGAGAGGTACGGCCCTTAAGAGGGCCCGGACGGCGGGAAATTGGTCACGGAGCTCTGGCAGAAAGGGCGCTTGAATGCTTTATTCCTTCGGAGGAGGAGTTTCCGTACACCATCAGAGTGGTCTCTGAAATTCTGGAATCGAACGGATCTTCTTCGATGGCCACGGTATGTGGGGGGAGTCTTTCCCTCATGGATGCCGGTGTTCCCATCAAGGCGGCGTGCGCAGGCTTATCGATTGGTCTGATTCGTTCCCAGGATCGGTGGGTGCTCCTGAGAGATATCCTTGGCTCCGAAGACCATTATGGGGAAATGGACTTTAAAGTGGCTGGAAGTCGTAATGGTATTACGGCGATTCAGCTTGACGTGAAGAACAGAGGTTTGAGCTATGAGCTTTTAGGGCAAGCTCTTCTTGAGGCGAAGGAAGGGAGATGGCATATTCTTGACATTATGGATGCAGTGCTCAGCCGTCCTCGAGAGAATATTTCGCCCTATGCTCCGAGAATTGGTATTGTAGAAGTCAATCCGGACCGAATTGGAGCCCTGATCGGTCCTGGAGGAAAAATTATCAAACGAATTGTGGAAGAAACCGGCGTTACGATTGACATCAAAGACGATGGAAAGGTGATGGTTTTTTCGCGTAATGAGGAAGGGAAAGCAAGAGCCATTGAAATGATTCGGAACGTAACCCAGGATGTAGAAGTGGGTAAAATTTACCTTGGCAAGGTGACTCGTGTCGCTGATTTTGGAGCATTTGTGGAGATATTCCCTGGCCGGGAGGGGCTGTGCCATATTTCCCAACTGTCCAGCGAACGGGTACGCCGGGTAGAGGATGTGGCCAAAGTAGGAGATGATTTGCTGGTCAAGGTCACGGGGATTGATTCTTTGGGGAGAATTACCCTTAGTCATAAAGAAGCGGTATCAACCATATCCCCTGCGAAAGAGACGAAGACTTACCCCCGCCGAAAGTGATAGCCCAGGGGTAAGGAGAGCGATTGACAAGCGATGCCAGATCACGGAAGGAAAATCGTAGTTGTCTCCTTTCTGGGTGTTTTTGCCTTTTATACTCTGTTGTCTTTCTTCTCCACCGATGTGGGCATGATAGGAGAAAAGATTAGAACTGGACTTCTTGTCTTGTTGGGGATAGGGGCTTATGTGGTGCCGTTTCTGGTAGCGTACCTGGCATACGAAATTGCGGTCTTAAACCAGGCCAGACGATATAAGTTTATCAGTCGAATTGTTGGTCTTTCGCTCTGGTTGTTTGTTTTTCTGACGCTGGTGGAAAGAAGGGCAATGAAAAGCCAGGTTTCTCTTGTTGAGTATAGCCTGGGTGGTAAAGTTGGCAATGCTTTGTATTTGTTCCTGAACCGTTATCTGGGTGAGGGTGGGATTCTTCTTTTGTTGTTTCTTTTTGCGTTTCTGGGCACGTACCTTCTGGGTGAGGGGAAACTGGTTCGACAGCTGGTTCACCTTGCAAAATCTCTGAGTAAGAAGGTCGTTGCCGTAAAGACAAAAGAGGTCCCTTCTGCCCCCACTTCCCCCGAGGCCCCTAAGTCCACCATTTCTTCGTCGCTTTCTCCCGAGCCCTGTGCTGTTGAGGACGTGTTTGAAGTTGCTTCTCTGGTTTCCAAAACATCGGTTCCCAAGAGAGTAAAAAAAACTTTACCTCTTCAGGAAATGGAGGAGTGGGTTTTACCCTCCCCAAAAATTCTCTCTTCTCATTCTTCTAAAGGAGAAGAGAAATCCCGCAAAGAGATTGCCGAAGAAATTGCCAAACTGGAAAAAACCCTATCGGAATTTAACGTTGCCGGAAGGGTAACCAATTTTCAGGTAGGTCCCACTGTAACGAGGTACGAACTCCAACCTGCTCCGGGAATTAAGGTGAACAAGATCATTAATTTGTCCAACGATATTGCTCTGGCCTTTGCTGTGGCTGCAGTGAGGATTGAAGCTCCTATTCCCGGTCGCTCTGCAGTCGGCATTGAGATTCCCAATAGGCGAAAAGAAATTGTTTCTTTACGGGAACTGGTGGAGGGTGAAGAGTTTTATCAGGACTCTTCGCCTCTCAGGATAGCCCTGGGAAAGGATGTCGGTGGGAGGCCACTTATCTGGGATCTGCGTGAAGCCCCACATTTGCTCATTGCTGGGGCAACGGGCTCAGGAAAGAGTGTCTGTCTTAACGCAATACTGGCGAGCCTGCTTTTTCGATCCGATCCCAATGTTCTACGTATCGCCCTTATAGATCCAAAGAAGGTTGAGCTCTCTCTCTATGCTGAACTTCCCCATCTCTGTGGACCAGTTATCTCTGAGGTTCGCCTGGTCATCAAATTCTTAAAGTGGCTGTGCCGGGAGATGGATTCGCGATATGAACTCCTTTCGGAACTTTCCTGCCGGAACATTGAGGAGTACAACCATTTGGTGGAAAAGAAAGAAAGACTGCCGTATGTGGTGGTTATTATTGATGAACTCGCCGATTTGATGATGACGGCTGCTTCGGATGTGGAGGGATATATCTGCCGGCTGGCGCAGATGGCCAGGGCCGTAGGTATTCATCTTGTCGTAGCAACCCAGAGGCCCTCGGTGGATGTTATTACCGGCCTCATTAAGGCCAATTTTCCTTCCCGGTTGGCCTTTGCGGTCTATTCTCAGGTTGATTCTCGTACCATCCTGGATATGCCGGGAGCGGAAAAGCTTCTGGGGAATGGTGATTTGCTGTTTGCTCCTATGGGGGTTGGTAAGCCTATTCGGGGGCAGGGAGCCTTTATCAGCACGGAGGAGACGAAGAGAGTTGTGGAACACTGGGCGAAACAGAGAGGGGTTATTCACTATTCCATGGAATTCGTGTTCCGGGAAGAAGAAATAGAAATTTCTGAAGATGAAGACGAAGTTTATGGGGAAGCGGTAAAAATTGTTATGGAAAGTGGCCGAGCTTCTACTTCTCTTTTACAGAGGAGGTTGCGTATCGGATTTAACCGTGCTGCCCGGCTTATCGAGAGGATGGAGAAGGAGGGAATTGTTGGTCCCTACGAGGGGAGTAAACCAAGAAAAGTTATTGTGAGGAGAGGGGAACAGTAATGGTCAATTTTAACACCGAAGTTGCTGTTCAGCTGGGAGAGTTTCTGAGAAAAAAGCGAGAGGAGCGGAAAGTGAATCTTGAGAAAGCAAGTGAAGCCACTTTCATTTCTCCACTTTATTTGGACGCATTGGAGAAAGGGGAATGGGGCAGGCTTCCAGGAAAGGCATACGCTTCTGGATACCTGAAGATATACAGTCGTTTCCTGGGGGTCGATCCCCAAGAAGTGCTCGCTTTATTTAATCGAGCTTATGGAGGGGGAGAAGAAAAGATATCTCTTGTGCCTGAAAAAATATCTGGAAAGCAAAAGAAAAATATCCTGCGTTTCCTTATGGTGACCTTTGCCATCCTGGTTGTGGCGTTTGTTTTTATTTTGATTTCTTACCGTTTGCCCATTTTCTCAGAGCTCAACCGGGAAGAGAAGACCGTGCCCATTGTTGAAGAGACGATTCCTCCGGAAGAGGTGCTTCCCACTCCCCAGGCCACTCCTGGGTTTTCGGTTGTTGTAGTGCTTGAACCGGAGAGTCTATCCTGGAGCGAGGTTCGTTCCGGAGATCGGGTAGTCTTTTCAGGGATACTGGTTCCCGGAAAACGTTACGTTTTTAAGAGCAATGGGCCGATTGAAATTTCGGGTAAAGACGGCGATAGAGTTAAGGTGAACCTTAACGGTAAAGACCTGGGTTATCTGGCTTCGGAGAATGGTGATTTCGAACAAACCTTTGGACCGTGAAACATATCGCCTTTGTAAGTTTGGGTTGTGATAAAAACCTGGTTGATTCAGAAATTGCTTTAGGCAAACTGGTTTCCTCAGGGTATAACTCTTTTGCCTCTCTGGAAGAAGCACAATTTCTCATTCTTAACACTTGTGCTTTTATTGATGATGCTCGCCGTGAAACGGAGGAATGGATCAAAAAGTTTGTATTTCTTAAGAAGAAGGATCCCCACAAGGTTCTGGTAATCATGGGCTGTTACGTGGAAAGATTTAGGGAAAAGTTACCGTCTCTTTACCCCGACGTTGATTACTGGATAGGAGTGAACGACTTTCCTAACATTGTAGAAATTCTGGAAAATGATGAATGTAAGGATTCTCCTCGGCTTTTTATTAATGGTTCTCCTTTTCTCTACGATCACAGGACAGAGCGGTTGCTTACCACTCCCTCTCATTACGCCTACATCAAAATTGCCGAGGGCTGCAGTAACCGTTGTAGTTTTTGCGTGATTCCCTTTATCCGGGGTCCGTTGAGGAGTCGACCCTGGGAGACCATTGTCAAAGAGGCCCTGAATTTGGTGGAGATGGGTGTCAGGGAAATCATTCTTGTCGCTCAGGACTTGTCTTCTTATGGGCTGGATTTGTACCACAGAAGGAATTTACCCCTTCTCCTGAAAAAATTGGGAGAAAACCTGCCTTCTTCGGTATGGTTGCGACTCCTGTACTTGTCACCTTACGGACTTGATGACCAGCTTCTGGAGGCCGTTGTGTCTACCAGGCAAGTGGTGAAATATCTTGACATTCCCCTACAGCACATTGATTCTCGCATTTTGCGGAGTATGAACCGTCCCTTTTCTCGGGCTCAGATTGAGGAGAAATTTCTTAGGATCAGGGAGTTTATTCCCGGTGTTTTTCTGAGGACCACTTTTATGGTTGGTTTTCCTGGTGAAGATGAAGAAGCTTTTGCAGAACTCCTGGATTTTGTCACCCGCTTTCGCTTTGAAAGAATGGGGGCATTTACCTATTCGCCGGAAGCGGATACCCCTGCTTACGCTCTGGGGAAAGGAGTGGAAAAAGCGGTCAAAAGGGAACGTTATCAAACGCTCATGTGTCTCCAGGAACAAATTATGGGAGAGTTCCATCGGGGTCTTGTGGGTAAGACGGTCGAGGTTATTCTGGATGAGGGTCCTCAAGGTGGGAGGAAACGTTATTTTTGGGGTCGGACGTATGGGGGTGCGCCTCAGGTTGATTGCCGAACCAAGGTATGGGTGACCGGTGAAAAACGGTTTGTTCCAGGGATGATCGTAAGGGTTAAAATTAGAAAAAGTTCTGCATATGAATTAGAGGGGGAGATAGTTTGAAAGCCGGTATTCTCTGTGTAGGGACGGAATTGGTGACAGGGCTTATTCGGGATGCAAATGCCTATTTCTTTTCCCAGAGATTGGTGGAGAAAGGGGTATTTCCAAAATTTGTGATGTTTGTTCCGGATGAGAAGGAGGACATTGCCAATGGTCTTACTTTTCTTCTTGATGATCCCGAGGTTGAGGTAATCATTGTATCGGGAGGATTGGGACCAACGGAAGACGATTTTACGAAAGAGGTCATTGCTGAACTTTTGGGACGGAAACTGGTGTTTGATGAGTTAACCTGGAAAAAAATTTGTCAGTTTTACTGGAATCTGAGAAAAACCGAACCACCTGAAAACAATAAAAAACAGGCCCTGATACCAGAGGGTGCCACAGTGCTTCCCAACGAATTGGGAACTGCTCCTGGATTAAAGATGGAAATGCGGGGGAAGACGATTTTTGTAGTTCCCGGGGTTCCCAGAGAGGCCGAATTTTTCTGGAGCGTGATTGCCGGGGAGATTCATGCCGGTGGTTCCTCTTTTTACCGCACGAAGATATTGAAATTCTGTGGAATTGGGGAATCGCAGCTGGCTACTTTGATGAAGCCTTTTTTGGCTTCTCTTCCTGAGAAGGTTCGTTTTGCTTTTCTTCCAAATTATGGAGAGGTCTGGTTCTACCTTTATGCTTCCGAAGCTGGACACCAAAGAAGAGAAGAATTGGACAGGCTGGTTGAGGAAGTGGCCAACATTTATGGGGACTTTCTTTTTTCTCCCTATGGTGATACTCTGGAAGAGGCGATAGGAAAAATACTGCGAGAAAGGAGATTAAAATTAGCTATAGCGGAATCCTGTACGGGAGGGTTGCTCGGTGACCGGATCACCAATGTTCCCGGAAGTTCGGATTATTTCGAAAGGGGCTATGTTGTCTACAGTAACCGGGCCAAAGTGGAAGAACTTGGAGTACCAAAGGAGATACTGGAGGTAAAAGGCGCGGTCAGCGAAGAGGTGGCATGTTTAATGGCGCAGAGGGCCAGGGAAAAGGCAGCAGCTGATATCGGTATGGGGATAACTGGCATTGCTGGACCGACGGGGGCCACAGATACCAAACCCCTGGGGCTGACCTATATGGCCGTGGCTGACGAAAGGCGAGTAGAAGTCAAGAAATACCAATTCGGTGGAGATCGCTTGATGAACAAGAGGTTTGCTTCACAGTTTGCGTTAAGCATGCTTTTCTTATTTTTGCGGGGGAGAGGATAACAGGTGGAAGAGGAAAAAATAAGGAGTTTTATTGCCCTTGACCTTGACTCTGCAACCAAGGATTTTCTGGAGGAAATTGTAACGAAGTGGAAGAAGCGTTATCCCCAGGCGAAGTGGGTACGAAAGGACCAGCTTCACGTTACCCTTGCCTTTTTTCCGGCTATTCCGGTAGGTTGCACGAGGAATATAGGGCGTATTTTAGAAGAGTTGGGTAATCGCTTCCCCTCTTTTTATCCTGACTTGAGCAAAATAGGAGTTTTCCCTTCCTGGAATAGGGTTCGAGTGCTCTGGGTAGGCTTTGATGAGGATGGGGAAAAGAGAATGAAACAAATCGGCGAAGTACTTCTCCAGAACCTGAAGGGAGAAGGAATAACAGTTGAAGAAGACAAAAAGGAGCTGGTGCCACATATCACTCTGGCAAGGTTACGCTATCCGGTGAGTTTTTCTCCTGCAGACTGGAAGATTGAAACTCCCCCGGTGGCTGCAATTCGAAGGATAGCCTTGTTCCAGAGCACTCTAACTCCACAGGGGCCAATTTACAAAGAACTTTTTGCTTTTGATTTAAAGGGGTGAATGGAATGGGTGAAGAAAAAAACGTTCGAAGCGAGCGAGAGGCCACTTTACAACAGGCTATTGGTCTTATAGAGAGAAAGTACGGTCGTGGAGCAATCATGTTTCTTTCTCAAAACGTACTGGTGACGGATGTGGAAGTTATCAAAACCGGATCTATCCTCCTTAACATTGCCTTGGGAGTGGGAGGGCTTCCTCGGGGCAGGATTGTGGAAATTTTTGGGCCGGAGGCATCCGGAAAGACAACCATTGCTCTGCACATTATTGCAGAGGCACAGAAAAAAGGAGGGGTTGCAGTCTTTGTTGATGCTGAACATGCCCTTGACCCGACTTACGCCAGTAAAATTGGAGTCCAGGTCGATAAGCTTCTTATCTCTCAGCCTGGTACCGCCGAGGAAGCTCTGGATATCATTGATGCCCTGGTACGCAGTGGCAGTGTGGATGTGGTGGTGCTCGATTCGGTTGCGGCACTTGTTCCAAGCGCTGAGCTTGATGGGAGCATTGGCGAACCATCGGTCGGTTTGCAGGCCCGCTTAATGTCTCAGGCTTTGCGGAGGTTAACCGGGTATATCAGTAAGACCAAAACCGTGGTAATCTTTGTGAACCAGTTGCGGGAGAAAATTGGTAACATGTATGGGCCTTCAGAAGTAACTCCTGGAGGAAGAGCGCTTAAGTTTTATGCAACGGTACGGCTAGACGTGAGGAAGAAAGATTTTATTAAGGTAGGTAATACCGAAGAAATCATCGGAGCAAAAACCAAAGTAAGGGTGGTGAAGAATAAGCTGGCCTCACCTTTCAAAGAGGCGGAATTAGAGGTTATTTATGGTGAAGGTGTATCGCGGGAAGGCGAAATACTGACTCTGGGAGAAATGGCTGGAATATTGAAAAAGTCGGGAAGCTGGTTTTCCTTTGGAGAATACCGTCTGGGTCAGGGGAGGGACGCAGTGCGGCAATTTTTGAAAGAGAATCCTGAAGTGAGTGAGAAAATGTTGTTTGCTGCTCTGGAAAAGCTCAATATCGATCCTAAGATTGCTTTGGGTTAAGATGGAAGAAGTGCTCAAAAAATGCTGGAGATATCTGAATAGAAAGATGTACACGGTGCAGGAGCTTTCAGCAAAACTGCGTCGAGATGGTTTCGATGAAAAAGTGATAGAGGAAGCTATTTCGTTTCTTCAGGAGAAAGGTTACCTCAACGATGAAGAATACGTGAGAGTGTATCTGGAAGGTCGCAAAAACCGGCCCAAAGGATATCTGGCCATCGTTGATGATCTGAAACGGAAAGGTGTTGCCCCATCGTATCTCCATTCTTTGCGGGAAGATTTTTACTCCCTTGAGACGGAAGTTGAGGATGCGCTGCGATTGTTGCAGGCGGGGAAAGAACGTGGGGAGGACGAGGCGAAAATCAAGAGAAGGTTATTGCGAAGGGGTTTTACCTGGGAAGCTATTGAAAAGGCCTGGAGCCGGCTGGAAGGCTCTTCGTATTCTTGACTTGGGTCAGGGGTACGATTAGAATATTTTTTAGTTTTGCAGTAAGAGTGAACATTGAAAAGTGAATAAGGGGTGAATCCAGACATGGAGTTTATATATATACTGTTGGGAATTGCGGTAGGGTTTGGAACAGGTGTGGTTTTGGTAACTCTACAAAGTCGTCGGAAAAAAGAGGATGCGCGGGAGAAGGCGCGGGAAATTGTAGAAGAGGCATGCCGGCAGGCAGAGAATCTGAAAAAAGAGGCACTCCTGGTAGCGAAGGAAGAGATTTTAAAGGAGAAGCAAAATCTCGAAGAAGAAATCCAGAATAAAAGGAGAGAACTGCAAAATCTTGAATCCCGATTATTGCGCAGGGAAGAAATGCTGGAGCGGAGGTTGGATCAGCTGGAACGTTCCGAAAATGCTCTGCGTCGCTCCCAGGAAGAAGTAGAAAGAGTTCGTAAAGAAGTCGAAACCATGAAGGCTCGAGAAGTCCAGGAATTATCAAGGATTGCCGGTCTTTCTCTGGAAGAGGCGCGGGAAGAGCTCTTGCGCAGGATCGAGAAAACTCTGGAGTATGAGGTAGGTTTGAAGATCAAAGAAGCTGAAGAGCGAGCAAAAAAAGAATCGGAAAAAGTGGCACGAGAGATTGTTGTGCAGAGTATTCAGCGTTATGCTGCTGATTTTACGGTGGAGAATACCGTCTCAGTGGTTGGTTTACCAAACGATGAAATGAAGGGAAGAATTATTGGAAGAGAAGGACGGAATATCAGAACCTTCGAAATGATCACTGGAGTGGACTTGATCATTGATGATACCCCGGAGGCAGTCATCATTTCGTGTTTTGACCCAATCAGGCGGGAAATAGCGCGCATCGCTCTGGAGAAGCTTATTGTTGATGGTCGTATTCATCCGGCCCGGATTGAGGAGTTGATTGAGAAAGCAAAGGCCCAGGTAGAAGAGAAAATTCTTCAGGAGGGAGAACAGGCCCTTTTTGATACCGGAATTAAGGGGATCAATCCTGAGTTGGTGAAGTTGTTGGGAAAGCTCTACTTCCGCACGAGTTATGGACAGAATGTCTTACAGCATTCGAAGGAAGTCGCCCATTTTGCTGGATTAATGGCCTGGGAGCTGGGATTGAATGCTAACGTTGCTAAAAGGGCGGGATTGTTGCATGACATCGGGAAAGCTCTGGATCACGAGGTGGAAGGACCCCATGCAGAGATTGGAGCAAAGCTGGTTGGTAAATATGGTGAAAAGTGGGAAATTGTTCATGCGATTGAGGCACATCACGGCGATGTGGAACCGGCGACTGTTGAAGCCGTATTGATTCAAGCTGCCGATGCGATCTCGGCATCCCGACCAGGAGCCAGAAGAGAAAGCCTTGAGGCGTATATAAAAAGGTTAGAGAGGTTGGAAAAAATTGCCGACTCTTTCGATGGGGTAGAGAAATCGTATGCCATTCAGGCTGGAAGAGAAGTTCGCATCATTGTCAAACCTGATAAGATTGACGATGCAGGTGCGGCAAGATTGGCTCGGGAGATTTCTAAGAGAATTGAGGACGAGCTGGAATATCCTGGTCAGATCAAAGTTACAGTGGTGCGAGAGACCAGAGCCGTAGGATATGCGAAATAAGGGCAGGAGGAGAGTTGCTTGAAATTTCTGATTGTCGGTGATGTTGTTGGTAAACCTGGAAGAAAGGTTCTCCATGCTCAATTGCAAAAGGTAAGACAAAATTTTAATGTGGATGCTGTAGTGGTGAATGGGGAAAATGCGGCTGGGGGCCTTGGTATTACCCCGGAGGTCTGTAACGAGATCCTTGCCTTAGGTGTCGATGTGGTTACCACTGGAAACC
>JABUEZ010000288.1 GCA_013314795.1 Candidatus Profundicultor aquiphilus
CTGTTTCAAGGTTCATGATTGGAGAATCAAAAAATAGAGGGAGGCTCACAATGGATCTTGCATCCTACATCCGAAATATTCCCGATTTTCCTCGTCCTGGTATCCAGTTCAAGGACATTACCACGCTCTTAAAAGACCGGGATGCATTCCGGGAAACCATTGATCGCCTGGTGGAACTTTTCCGGAATCAGAATGTTGAGTTGATAGTGGGCATTGAAGCTCGGGGTTTTATCATTGGTGCCCCTTTGGCCTATCATCTGGGATGTGGTTTTGTGCCGGTGCGAAAGAAGGGAAAACTTCCCGCCGCCACGCTTGCCAAAACTTATGACCTTGAATACGGTTCGGCAACTCTGGAAATTCACCGTGATGCCATCCAGAGAGGACAGAGGGTTCTGATTGTCGATGACCTCCTGGCCACAGGGGGAACTACCAAAGCGGTATGCGAGATGGTTGAGGAACTGGGTGGAAATATTGTGGGGGTTGGTTTTGTTATAGAACTTGAAGCGTTAAAGGGAAGAGAGAAATTGACCCCCCATCGAGTTTATTCCCTGGTTCGGCTTTAGGAGGCGTTTTCGGTTGGAGAACGGAACGGGGTAGGAACTATAGACGCCTTACTTGATAAAATCAAGGTATATCACCCTTCCTGCAATGAGGATTTAATCCGCAGGGCGTATGAATTTGCCGCTCAGGCTCACCGGGAACATGTTCGTCTTTCGGGTGAACCCTATATCGTTCACCCTCTCTCGGTGGCTTCCATCATTGCGGATCTCAAAATGGACGAGGCCACGATTGCCGCAGCGCTTCTGCACGATGTACTTGAGGATAGTCCGGTTACCGAAAAGGAGTTGGAGGAACGCTTTGGTTCAGAAGTTACCAGCCTCGTGAAGGGCGTAACCAAGCTCAACATCGACTTTGCTCCGGGACTATCTTCTGAAGAAAGAATGGTGGAAAATTACCGTCGTCTCTTTATGGCGGTGGCGGCTGATGTGCGGGTGATTGTTCTCAAACTTGCAGATCGGCTCCACAATATGCGGACTCTTAAATATCAGTATCGGGAGAAAAAGGAAGAAATCGCCCGGGAGACACTGGAGATCTTCGCTCCGGTAGCCCACCGGTTGGGAATCAACACTATTCAGGTAGAACTGGAGAATTTGAGCCTTTTTTTCCTTGATCCGGAAGCCTACTGCACCATTCAGCGGGGTCTGGAAAGGGTGAGGAAAGAAAGGGAGGAATTTATTGAGGAAGCAAAGGCCATTTTAGGCGCTCAGCTGGAAAAAGCCAACATCAAAGCTGAGATTCAAAGTCGATTTAAACACATCTACAGCATCTACAAAAAACTCAACCGCCTCAACATTGCCCTGGAAGACCTGCACGATCTTGTAGCCATGCGGGTGATCACCGACACCAAGGAGAACTGCTACATGGTTCTGGGGATTGTCCACTCCCTGTGGAATCCGGTGGAGGGGCGGATCAAAGATTATATTGCCCTTCCGAAATCCAACAATTATCAGTCCCTGCACACTACGGTCATTGGTCCTCGAGGAACACCCATGGAAGTCCAGATTCGGACCTGGGAGATGCACCAGGTGGCTGAATACGGTATTGCGGCCCACTGGCGGTATAAAGAGGGTAAGTTAATGCCAGAGAGCGCCTTTGACGAGCGCATTAACTGGTTGAAGCAGCTTCTGGAATGGCAACAGGACCTGGGGAGCACCAAGGAGTTTATGGAGAGCCTCAAGATCAGTCTTTTTGATGATGAAGTGTACGTTTTTACTCCCAAAGGGGACCTCAAAAAACTCCCCAAAGGTGCCACGCCCATTGACTTTGCGTATCTCATCCACACCGAGGTGGGTAATAGCTGTGTGGGGGCCAAGGTCAATCGCCAGATGGTTCCTTTGAGTTATGAGTTAAAGAGTGGAGATATTGTGGAAATCATCACTTCCCGTTCGGCTTCTGGCCCTAGCATAGACTGGTTGAAGCTGGCTAAAACTCCGGGGGCGCGGAACAAAATTCGGGCTTTCCTGCGCAAGAAAAATCAGGATGCCAATCGTGAAAAAGGTCGGATTGCTCTGGAAAGGGAACTCGAAAAGTATCCGCTGACGCCTGAGGAACGCAATCTCTTTTCCGCGAACCTGGACCAGTTCATGAAGGACCATCATCTGGGGAGCCTGGAAGAGTTGCATATCGCCCTGGGTGAGGGACGGTACAGTGCTCGAAAGGTGGTCAACCGGCTTATTCCGTACGCCATCCGCAAAAAGTGGCTTGAGCGCCGTAAAAGCACGCCGTCAAAGGTTCGCAGAGAAGAAGAAAGCGTGCTCATTCAGGGAACGCCAGGGATTGAAGCCCGCCTTGCCCGTTGCTGTAC
>JABUEZ010000289.1 GCA_013314795.1 Candidatus Profundicultor aquiphilus
AGATTTTTCGTTTCCGGACCGTAACTTCTCGAAAATCTCCACTGCCCACAGAATAAGATATACATCCATTAACCCGGTTCCCATAGGGACGAACATGTAAACCTTTCCCACACTCAGCCAGCGGAGCCCAGAACCAATGGGAGTGTTCCACATTACCTTTATCATGGTAAGACTGCCAGAAAAGACAACTACAAGAAAAACACCCATAACCAGGACAAAAATGAATTGAAGAATAAGCTGACTCCGAGGAGAAACCCGTTCAAGAAGAAAAGGGATGTTGATGTGCTCTCTTTTCCTCAAAGCAATACCTGCACCCCAGAACGTCACAAATATGAGCAGGAACCTGGCCATTTCTTCGGTCCAGGCAAAGGAGACTGTCCCCAGGAGGTTGATAAAGTAACGAACAAAAACCTGAAACAGAACGCAGAGAAGCATGAGAGTTAAACCAATACCACCAACAACATCAACAGCCGCGTCAAATAATAAAAGACCTTTCCCTTTTTTCACTCCACTCCACCTCGATTCCAAGGAGACAGCCTCCTGAGGCAAACGAATCCCCAGGAGGCCAAGTGAACAAACAACTCAGTATGAGAGAACTTCGTCCCAGGTTGTGACTGTCCACTCCGTTTTAAATAATTCTTCCACCGCAGGCTTTGCCTTCGCACGGAAGGCCTCTGCATCGGGCTGAATGATCTGCATTCCTTTGGCTTCAAGCTCTTTGATGAGTTCCGCTTCCTTTGCCACGATGGTGTTCGAAGCCCAGTCGGTGGCTTCTTTGCCGGCCTGAAGGACAATATCCTGGTACTCTTTCTTTAATTTATCAAAAAATGGTTTGTTGATGGTCAAAGCACCGGTTTGGACAAGGTGGCCAGTGAGTGTAAGATATTTTTGCACTTCATAAAGTCGGAAAGAAAGAATCTGAGTTACGTCACCCTCCGAAGCATCTGCCACACCAGTCTGCAAAGCCGTGAAGAGTTCAGTCAGGGCAATGGGAACTGTGGATGCACCTATTGCTTCCCATACTTTCACCCAGGTAGGTAGCTGCGGCAGTCGTAATTTGATTCCCTTCAGGTCGTCCGGGGTACGCACGGGCTTATTGGAAGTGAAATGCCTCACGCCACGGTACACCACACCGAGATACATGGTGTTTCCGTTCTTAATAATTTCCTCGCGCATCTTATCACCCAGAGGACTTGCCCACACTCGCTGAAAATGATTCCAATCCTTCATCACATAAGGAGAGTCAAAGAAATAGTACTGAGGTGCAAAAGTTTTGATTGGTAGGCCACCTCCGGCCTGCATTTCCAGGGCACCGATGCTGACTGCTTCGGTACACTCTTCTTCCGACCCCATGGCACCTCCCAGGAAAAGCTGGACCTCGATCGCTCCGTTGCTCCGTTCTTCAACAAGATCCTTGAATTTCTGGGCAGCCTGACAAAGAATATGATTTGGATCAAAAGCACTTCCCAGACGAATGGTTACTTCCGCCGCATACGAAACTCCCACGAGAAGAAAAATCACGAGGGCTAAACCCGTTACGAGGAATATTCGATTTCTCACCTTTATCCCCCCATTCTTTCTCAAACTTATAAGACAAATCCAGCCTGCTTCAACTTTATGAAAGGCTATCCCTTGCGGGATAGCCTTTCATATGATCCCGTCTATTTGAGAAGTGCTGCGGTGCAGGCGTCGACAAACTCTGGAACTTCAGGAGGAGTGCGTCCACTTACCAGTTCTCCATCAATCGCTGCAGCCCAGTCCGCCATGAATTCTCCACCCATAATGTTTACAGAGTCCTGGCAGGCAAGCCAGCCAGCAACTTTCTTCCCCCTCACCAGGTCCGCAGCTGCTGCAGGAATAGGACCATGGCAGATAACCGCCACAATCTTGCCAGCTGCATAGGCATTTCTCAAAAATTCGCGATGTAAAGCGGCAATCTGGAGAGGATTCATGGCACCAGGAATCCAGAGCAGGTCAAAGTCACTCATCTTCAGGTCTTCTGCTTTGATAATCTTGTAGTAACTCTCTGGAATTTCCTGGAAAGGAACGCTGACTCCAAAGTTACCGATCCTCACATCCATACCCACCAGCGGAGGCCTTGATCTCACATAGGGTTCAAACAGTCCTACCACAACTTCTGCTCCGCGATACATGAACTCAAGCACAGGGCTACAAAGCTCAATGTCTTCAAAGTCATCAGCAATCATGGCCATGACTTTCTTCCCTTTGAGGATACCCTTATGCACATCCTGGAAGTTGGGATCGAAAATTCTGCAAAGAGCCCGCAGGACAGCCGGAGCATCAGCCGTATCTCTACCAGTGATAAGGTTTCCATCAACCACCACAGACTCACT
>JABUEZ010000290.1 GCA_013314795.1 Candidatus Profundicultor aquiphilus
ATATTGTCATCGCCACTGTAAATGGAAAAATTGTTGGGAACAAGCGACTTCACCCGGGAAATCTGATCAGGACTGCCTGAAGCTTCTTTCAGGGCCACAATATTAGAGATTTCCGCAAGACGTGCCACTGTCTCCGGTTCGATATTCACCCCGGTCCGCGAAGGGATGTTATAGAGCATGATGGGAATGGATACTGCTTCGGCAATAGCTTTAAAATGGACATAGAGCCCCTCCTGGGGTGGACGGTTGTAGTACGGCGCAACTCCAAGAATTCCATGTACGCCGAGCTTCTCGGCTTCGCGGGAAAGAGAAACCGATGAACGGGTATCATAACCACAGGTACCAGCGATTACTTTCATTCGGTCGCCAACTTCCTCAAGTGCTACGTCGAAAAGCTGGAGTTTTTCTTCCTTGGAGAGGGTTGGCGATTCACCGGTGGTGCCAGCAACCACCACTCCTTCAGAACCATTTTCGCAGAGCATCCGCAATAGTTCACGGAAAACCCGGTAATTGACTTCCAATTGACCGTCAAACGGTGTTACCACCGCCGTCAGAACCGAGCCAAAATCAACTTGCATGCTACGCCTCCTCTAACAGGCCTGCAGTTCAAATTTTCGATGAAGGACCCGGATGGCCTCTTCCATTACCTCTTCTTTAACGAGACATGTAATGGTAACGTGAGAATCGCTGGTTTGCAAGATTTCGATATTTGCTTCTTTTAGAGCTTCTACCACCTGGGCCATTACACCCGGGCGATCGGCCATTCCAGAACCAACCAAAGAAATTTTAGCACAGGGTGACGAAATCTTTGCCGTAAAACCTTCCTGAGCAAGGATGGTCTCCACCTTTTTGCTCACTTTCTCATCCACCACAAATGCTGCTTCCTCGGGGAAAAGATTGATGAGGTCGATGCTGATACCCCGCTGGGCCAGGGCCTGGAAAACAGGGAGCTTCTTTTCCGGGCTTGTGCCGAAATGAATCCGCACCTGCGATAACCCCTTTTTGTAGGCGATACTGTACACCGGTTTTTCCGTTGCCAGCGCTCGCAGGCCTTCCTGAGCCAGGGTTTTAACATCACAAATGAGAGTCCCCTTTCCTTCATCACTTAAGCTCCGTACCCGGAGTGGTACCCGGTATTCTCGAGCAAGATTCATGGCCTTATGGTGAATTACCTTGGCTCCCTGTTGAATAATCTCGGCTGCTTCGGTATAGGTTAATCCTTTCAAAATCTGGGCTTCAGGAACAATGCGAGGATCTGCCGTCATCACTCCCTCCACATCGGTAAAAATGTCCACATAGTCAGCTTCCAGGGCGATCCCCAGAATCACCGCTGTGGTATCACTGCCACCCCGGCCAAGGGTGGTAATCTCACCATTTTCCGTAACTCCCTGGAACCCGGCCACCACCACCACATACCCCTTGTTAAGGTACTCTTTAATTTTTTCACCCTCTACTCGCAGGATTGAAGCATCTCCAAAACATGAGTCAGTGATGATTCCTGCCTGCCCTCCAGTTAGAGCCACGCTCTTCATCCCGAATCGACGCAGAGTCTGACTCATGACCACCGAAGAGATGATTTCTCCACAGGACATGAGAAGATCAAGATCGCGGGGATCGAGTTCGGCATACTCTTCCCTGGCAAGAGAAATCAAAGTATCTGTGGCATACGGTGCACCACTTCGACCCATGGCTGAAACCACCACTACCGGCGAGAACCCTTCCTCCAGAGTTTCTTTGATTTTTTGCGCCGCTTTCTCCCGTAACTCTCTGGTATGAACCGATGTACCACCAAATTTCTGAACGACGATTCGCATTGTTCTCACCTGCCTAAAGCGATTTGAATTCGTTCCATTGCTTCTCGGAGTCGCGAAGAAGCTGTAGTAATGGAAATCCGCACAAATCCCTCTCCAAATTTTCCAAAACCAACCCCTGGCGTCACCACCACTTGAGCTTTTTCCAGAATCAGTTCGGCAAAACTCATGGAAGTGAAACCGGAGGGAACTGGAATCCAGATATAGAACGTTGCCAGAGGAGCTCGAACGTCAAACCCCAGACCCCTGAAAGTTTCTACCACCATGTTTCGCCGTTCGGTATATATGGGAAGGATAGTGCCCAGGATCTCATCCACCCGCTCCAACGCTTCTACGCCCGCCCATTGAATGGCGTTGAAAATGCCCGAGTCAATATTGGTTTTGACCCGTCCCAGGGCCTCAACCCACTTGGCGCTTCCCACTGCAAAACCAATTCTCCAGCCGGTCATGTTACAGGTCTTGGAGAGCGAATGGAATTCAATCGCTACTTCTCTGGCACCCTCAATCTCAAAGATGGAAGGTGCTCGATACCCATCGAAGCT
>JABUEZ010000009.1 GCA_013314795.1 Candidatus Profundicultor aquiphilus
TCCCCGCATGGAAGGCAATACCGAATGGAAAGAATTCGTGGAACACGAAATGGAAATCATCAGAGAAAAAATGGAACAGGAGCACGACGAGTTAATCGCCAATCCACTCAAGGTGCGGAAAATGTTTCGCAATCCCAATCTCTTCGAATTCGCCGACTATCCTGGACTGTATCAGACTCTGATTTTTATGGCCATCACCGAACTTGTGAACAACCATCTCATCGAGGATTTGAAAGACCAGGAAAAAATCGAAAAAATTAGTCAAGAAGCGCTCACCTATCTTCAGAAAGAAAAAGCGGTCTTCTGCACGGCTACCGGAATAGCGATTCAATCCATCAATCTCCGTATAGGAAAAGTGTCCTATCTCTACTATGTGAGAATGCTTCAGCGAAGACAAAATCTCTTGTGAGAAAGAGGTATGGTATGAGCTGGAAAACATTTCTGAGTAATTTTGGTAACTGGATAATCGGTTTCCTGGTTTTTTCCATCCTTGTCACTTTGCTATCTTTTATTCTTTTCTGTCACCACTCCCTCCCGCCGCACAGCGTGGGCATCGTCCGGGAAGTATGGACGAAGGAGGGAACCCTCTTTGGCCCCAGTTCTTTTCCCTTTCGGGTCCGGATTGTAACCAACGACACCGATCACTCCCGCTCGTTTTTTATTCAACCTCCCCCCTTTGGCATGGTTGAAGAAGTCATTTCCATGAACACCACATTTCCAATTACATTTACCTTTCCCCTCTGGCGCAAGGATAAAATTACTGGAAACCCCAACGATGGGAGTCTCGTATACTTAGGACGCGTGGAAAGTGACGTTCAGATTACGGACTTCAAAAAATTTGCCCGAAATCTCGATCCTCAGGCCTTCAAACAGACCATTGGTCTCAACCCACCACCGTTTGTGGCTTCGTTGGAAAAAAGTGGTAAAACCATCCCCGAGAAGCGGCTTGATCTTTTGCAGGAAATGCTCCGTTTTGATTTCTCCCGGGAAATTCTCACCAAACTGGGGCAGATTTCTCAAAGTATTGATTTCAAAATTTACCTGGTACAGAAAGCCCGAACGGGAAAAGATACATTTTCCCTTTCCGAACAGAAAATCCAGATCTGGAAATACCTGGAAAATTACCCCTGGTATAAGCTGGAACCCCAGGAAATCGGGAAGATTTTCCAGGAAAACAACCAAATCTTATCAAAAATCACCGAGTATCTGCAAAAGGAAGGGGCTTCGGACCAGACCGCAAAGGCACTAAAGGCCGAGGTTCGAGAATATTTTTCTCAGTATATCGAAAAGAATCCGGAGAGTTATTCCCAAGAACTGTGGGAGTATAGTATCGAGAAGGGATTATCCCTGTCGCATCCGCCTTCTCCTGACGAAATTCGAACTCTTACCTACGCTTATGTTCACGACCACCTCTCCATTCTGGAGAAATTGCTCCAGAGCGAAAACTATCAGAAGGCTCTGCTAGAACGATATGGGATTACCCTCCAGAAAACAAAAGTGGAAATCACCGAAGATCTGTTCTCCCGTTACCCCGACACCTTACCGTGAGGAGGAAAACATGAAGCTCAGCACCATGCAGACCTTTTTGTTCGATATGGATGGAACGGTGTATCTTGAGAATCAGCTTTTTCCTGGAGTTCTGGAGTTTTTTGATTTTCTCCGTGAGCACGGACGTCGCTTTTATTTCCTGACCAACAATTCCTCCCGTCATGCGCTTTTCTACGCCACCAAACTCCAGAAACTGGGGCTTCACTGGTGCACACCCTCCCATATTATCACCTCTGGGGAGGCCTGTATTTTCCACCTCCGCAAGCGTAACCCCCGAGCACGGATTTTTCTTCTCGGCACAAAAGACTTAGAGATGGAATTCCTGCGAGCCGGATTCACCCTGGTCCAGGACCATCCAGATTTCGTAGTTCTGGGGTTTGATAAAACCCTTACCTACCAGAAGTTAGACCGAGCCTGCGCCTTTATCCGCGAAGGCATTCCATTCTTTGCCACTCATCCAGATTTTGCCTGCCCAGGGGAGGACAGACCGATTCTCGATATGGGATGCATCATTAAAGCCATCGAGGCCTTTACCGGCAGACTTCCACAAATCTTTGGAAAACCCTATCCCGAGATGATTGAGTACGCCCTCTGGCGAACTGGAGGGAAAAAAGAGACCATGGCCATGGTTGGAGACCGGCTGTATACTGACATAGCCATGGGAAAAAAGGCAGGAATTACCTCAATTCTTGTTCTCACCGGCGAAACCAAGGAAGAAGATTTAGCTACCTCTTCCTGGCAGCCCGATTTTGTATTCCCTTCTCTGAAAGAACTTCACCAGGCTCTGGCAAAGGAGATGAGTAATCTATGAACAATTTCCCCTTTCTACAAATAGAAGGAAAATCATTCCCCTGTTCCTGTGGCCGTACCCACCGCATTCATACCGAGAAAACCATTCTGGGAAACAACGTCCTTCCTCAGCTTTCTCATATACTCAGGGGGATGAGTTTCAGGAAGGTGCTTCTTGTATTCGACGAAAATACCTACCAGGCAGCAGGAGAAAATGTTGAGCGAGAGCTCAAACAGGGAGGTTTTGAGATTATCCCCTGCCTCCTGTACAAAAAGCAAGAACTGTTTTACCTTGAACCCGACGAGGATGCTCGAGGACAAATCGGGGAACATCTCCACCAAGAACCAGAAGTCCTCATTGCCATCGGTTCAGGCGTCATCAATGATCTCGTGAAGTTTATCGCTCATCGGGTAGGCTTACCATTCGTGGTAGTGGCTACTGCTCCTTCTATGGATGGATACTCTTCTCCAGGTGCACCGATGATGGTTTCAGGATATAAAGTCACCTACTCAGCCACCCCACCCCGAGTGATTCTTGCCGATTTAGGTATTCTTTCTCAAGCTCCCATGCCCCTCATCCATGCCGGATTCCTGGACCTTCTGGGGAAAGTGATTGCCAACGCCGACTGGGTCATGCGTCGGCTGCTCTTCCGGGAAGACTTTTGTGATGCAATCTGGAACATGACCAAAGAAAACCTTTCCCGTACCGTGAAAGAAGCGGAAAACCTTCCCCAAAGAGACCACCAGGCAATCTACGAACTCTCTCTGGCACTCCTTAACTCTGGATTCAGCATGGATATGATCGGCGACTCACGGCCAGCCTCCGGAGCCGAACACCTGATCGCTCATTATCTTGAAATCATGGCCCTACACCGTGGTATGAATCCTTCCCTCCACGGTCTTCGAGTGGGCACAGCGACAGTTCTCATGCACAGAATCTACCGGCGCTTCCTCCAGGAAATGCCGATGTTTGACTGGAACAGAAAACTCAACTCCCAGGAAAAATTGGAAACCCTCAAAATGCACTTCGGTCCCCTTTTCCCCCTGGTGGAAGAAACCGCTCGGAAAAAATTAGCCATCACCGTGCCAGAAATCATAAAGGAAAAATCCTTCCAGGAAAAACTGCGCGGAGCAATCGAAGAAAAACTCTTGGCAATACCTGATCCGCTCACCGTACTCCAGAAAGCCCAGGCTCCTCAAAGCCTTGAAGCCCTGGGCTTTCCTTCTCCAATGATTCGCGATGCTCTCCTCTTTGCTCGTTTTTTACGTGAACGAGCCACCATCCTCGACCTTTTGGACCAGGTGGGAATGCTTGACGAGTATGTTGACTGGGTTCTCCAAAAACCCTAATCAAAAAAGATACGATTGAATGAGTTGCTCAAGCTGTCCCTGGGAAACAGTATCCTTAACAGTTCCCTGAACCATGCCATTTTCATCGATAAAGACAAAGGACGGAACTCCAGTTCCCACCAGTTCGCGCTGGACCCGTCCATAGTCGTCAATGAGCACCGTAAATGTCCAGCCATACACATTGACAAACTCACTGGTAATCTGCTGGGCGTAGGCAGTGGTGCTGGCAATCAAACTCCCAGAAATCCCCTGCTCATTGACGGCAACACCCAGGAAGGTTACCCGATCTTGATACTTCCGATACACCGACTCCAGAAACGGCGCTTCGTCCTGACAGTGAGGACAGTAGGATTTGAAGAAAAACACCACCGCCGGTTTGCCTCGAAAACTCCGAAAAGTTACCTCGTTCCCGGCGAGATCTGGCAGAGTAAAATTGATTCCCCCATCATCCTGATTCGTCGGGGTGGGGGTTGGAGTCGGGGTGGGGTTTGGAATCACCTCCCACATACTGCATCCTGAAAAAACAGCTAGCAGTCCCAAAAGCAGCACAAAACCTATAATACTACTTTTCCTCTTCATGGCAATCACTCCTTTTTGAGCAAGTCTTTTAACTCTTGAATTACTGCTTCGACCCCTTCAGTCCCCTCCACCGGTTTTAAGGAACGACGAGCGTTTGCAACAAAAAGATCCCACACCTTCACACCCTGTTCGTAAAATTCCCGAGCTTTACCCTCTTCTCCCCGTTCTCGATAAAAATCACCCACACTTTTATAGGCCAGCGCCCAATGCTCATACATGGCAGGGATAAGCGGTGCTCTGGAAACGGCTTCCTGGAAAAGCGCCAATCCTTTTGCAAAATCACCCTTCTCAACATGCAAAAGTGCCAGATGCTCCACGTGGGTATGTTTGAAAGGGGAAAGACGATATGCCTTCCACGCTTCTCGCTCACTCATCACACGCCACTGGGAATCCCCGGTAGCCAAAAACAGGTTCCGAAATGCCTGGCTCAAAGCTAGATGCACTTCGGCATTCAGCGGGTCAAAACGAGCTGCATCCCGATAAAACCCAGCGGCATTCACCACATCTCCATTCTTGAGCAAATATTCCCCTACCATACCCTGTTCAATTCCAAAAGCCATAAGGGAGATAAAAATCAATAACCCCACACTCACCAGAAATCCCCAGCCAGAACTAAAAATAAAACCTCTGGGGAGAAACCGTGGAGAATCATCCTGAACAATCTTGTCTTTGACCACACCACCCAAAACGCCAGCAAAAAACCAGACTACAAAATGATAGGCTCCCAAGGAAAAGTTAATATCGAGAATCCCATGAGCAAAACCCATAAAAAGCATTCCCAGAATCCCCAGAACAAAAACCGCCTCCCGCGGCATCAATTTATCTCTGACTTTCCAGGTCTCCCAGAAGAGGAAAAAGAGAAGCGCAATCACCAGAAAAATACCCACAAACCCTCCCTCCACAAAAAGCTGAGCATAGAAATTGTGCGTGCTTTCGGTGAAGTACGGAGCAGACTGGTACCCGAAGTAGAGGACTTTCCATCCCCCACCACCCCAGCCATTTAAAGGTCGGTCCAGACCAATCCGGAAGGCATCTTTATAGAAGGTCAAACGCCCCACCACGTTGGGGTCAGAAAAATTAATACTCTGGATGCGCCGCGCAAGTTGCTGAGGAAGGAAAGAGGAGTACTTCCCCAACAGGAACACAATTATTCCAACCACACCCAATGCCACTCCGAAAAGGAGGTAAAAGCGATTGGAAAGTCCAAACAACTTCTCCTCGCGCTTGTTCATAAGTTCTACCACACCGGCCGTAATGAGAGCCCCACCCAAAAAAAGGGCCAAAAAAGTTCCACAACGCATGGCAAAAAGATACTTCTCCAAACGGGAGAAGAGGACAAAAAGGACAATGATCGAAACGAATTCAGCCAGGAAAAGACGGATTTTCTCTCTCCGGGGAAGAATCCAGAGCAGAAAAAGGAGAGTGAACGGGAAAATCAAAAAAGCCCCGCGTGAATAGGTAAATACAATTCCTCCCAGAACAAGAAAGGAAAGAAACAGAGCAACAAATCGCCAGACTGCTTTTTCCTCCAAAAGGAAAAAGACCAGCACCCCAAAATAGGCCATGGAGAAATAGGCTGCGGCGGTATTAGGATACTGAAAATTGGAAAAGATCCGCCCCCCCACAAAAAGCTCTCGCAAACTCATATAGGTGGGCAAAACGATGCCGGGGATGAAACCGAAATGGTAAAGAAGACTTATAAACACAAGAACACCGGCACTGACACCAAAGAAAAACAGAAACCACTTTTTCTTTTCCAACGCCACCGAAGAAGAAGTCTGTTCTACAACCATAAAGAACACAAAAAACGTCAAATAGGCGAGGAACTCTCGCAGGGCCAATCCCTTATCAGCCGACCAGGGTATATTCACAAGATATAAAAGAGTAAGGCAGAGAAAACTCCATTCTACCCCGGTTTTGAGGATCATTTTCTCCTGAAAGGCAAAAAAACGGATGAAGAAAAAGATTCCCGCAATGACCCACAGGGCAATATAAAAACGAAAACGTTCGAAGTCAAAATAGAGACCCCGATAATAGGCCGAAAGCAAGGTCAACAAGAAGAACGCCCAGAGAAGATGAACGTCACGAAAGATCTTAATTCGCTTCTGGGTACGGTGCCCGCGATTTTTCACAGTCTAAAAAGAGTTACACTCCTTTCGCCATCTGTTTGACCATCTGATGCAATATAGTATACCTCTTTCACAAGAAACCGGAAAGAGTGCTACATCGAACTAACGGATCTCGCATGATGGGCATTCGTCGCTTCTTCTCTTTGGTCGAGGGACTACAGTCCAGACGCCTACTTTTTTGTCCTGGGCTTCATTCTGTGCCTCAATGAAATATCCCAAAAGATTTCTTCCCACATCTTCCTGGTTGAGGGTGACCAGCCCTTCCCGCAAAAGCTCGGCATTCAGGAGAAGCGGTTCCTCGGTCTCCGGCAAAGAAATATAAATATAGCCCACCCAGGTTTTTTCCTCTGGACCGTGACCCAGGGCGAAATCGAACTGGACCTCTTTATCCCTGGTCAACTCGCGTACCCGCTGGAGAGCCTGTTCATAAATTCGGTCATTACCCATGGGAAGCACAATGCCCGCCAACCTCACCCGCACCCTCTGGGTTTCCTCTTTTCCCAGGATTTCCCCCCACAGAAGATTGGGGCGAATCCACCTAACCACCTTAAGAGAAACCAAACCCTCACCGGCACAGGCAAATTGCACCAAAATATATGTAACAATAAGCACCCCAAAAAAGAGATATTTTTTCAACTGCTCCACTCCCTTTCCATTCCATTATACGTGCTTTACACCACCTGGTTCTTCAGATTCTACCAGAGGTTCAGCCACGACGAAATCCCTCTCGATTCTATTAATTGTGACTCTGACCACTTCTCCAATTTTTTCTTCCGGAACACCCGGTATCCGAACCGGGATGTAATTTTCAGAATACCCAAAGGCCATTCCGGAACGAACCGATTCCACCACCACTTCCACGTTTTTATCCAGAAATTGTCGGTGATACTGGTAGCGGCTCTCTTCGGCCAATTCAAGAAGCGTTCTTTCCCTTTGCTTTTTTTCTTCACACCTCACCCCCATCTCCTTTTCCCACCGGAAAGCGGGGGTCCCAGGACGGGGCGAAAAGGAAAAAACATGCATGCGAGAAAAGCCAATTGCTCGGCAAAAATGCACGGTATTTTGAAAATCTTCCTCCGTCTCCCCCGGAAATCCCACCATCACATCGGTGGTAACGGCCACCGAGGGAACCATCTGGCGCAAGGTATCAACCAGAGAACGATAGAATGCGGTATCATAGCCCCTCCCCATCTTTTGCAGAATCGGATCACTTCCGCTCTGGAGTGGCAAATGGAAATGAGGGCACACTCGCCTTCCCAAAGCAAAGTAGCGTTCCAGAAAGAATCGGGTAAGAAGAAAAGGTTCAAATGAACTCAACCGAAAACGAACCTGCCCGGTTCTTCGCACCAGAAGTTCTAAAAGGTTGATAAAGGGAAAGGCGATATCGCGACCGAAGTATCCCAGGTTAATCCCACACAGTACTATTTCCTTAACCCCCTTCGTTTCAAGATCCTGTACTTCTGCCAGGATCTTCTGAGGTGGTTCACTCCGTACCCCCCCTCGCAGGTGTGGGACAATGCAGTAACTGCAAAAATGGTCACAGCCGTCCTCGACTTTCACCCAGCTTCGCACCCGGGAAGACGATACTTTGTGGTGCCGTTGCGCTGAGGGAGACACGAATTGACCCAGGTACTCCAGTATCTCCTTTTCCTTGTCCTGTACCGGCAGGATTACCACCCGACCATTCCACGGATCCCTGCGCTCTTCGAGGAGCAATCGTGCTGTACACCCGGTAAGAAGCACCAGGGCCTGAGTATTTCGACGCAGAGCCTGGCGAACCATCTGGCGAGTTTTTCGTTCTGCCTCCTGAGTGACCGCACAGCCATTAATGAGGTAAAGGTCACTCTCCTCCGAAAAATCGACTATCTCGAATCCATTTTGCGCAAGCTTCGAAACCAGAGCATCACTTTCCGCCTGATTGACCTTACACCCCAGGGTCTTAATCGCTATTCGCATACGCACCATCCAAAAAGCTGACAAGGACTGAAGCACCAAAAATAGCCGCGGTTTCGCTGCGAAGGATTTTGGAGAGAAGTCTTACCCCACGAGCTTGAGAAAGAGAAAAGACAGTCCGTTTTTCCTCCTCGGTCAAATCCCCTTCCGGACCAATCACTAGAGACCACACCGTCTCCCCAGGGATTTCCGGGAAGATATCCCAGAGCGTTTTCGAAGCAGAAGGATCGGTAAGCAGTACAACCCCGGAAGACCTTTCCAAAAGGGCCAAAAAGGCATCCCAATTCTCGATTAATTCAATCTCCGGAAAAGTGAGTCGACTCGACTGCTTACAGGCACTGAGGGCAATCTTTCGCCAGCGTTCCACACGCTGGCAAGAAACTTCTGATATGAGAGAACGCTGCGCAGGGAAAAAACCGATTTTGGAAACCCCAATTTCGGTCAATTTCTCCACCAGCCAGTCCAGCCGGGAAGGTGAGTGAAGAAACGCCTGCCATACCGATATGGCGAAGGATGGTCTTTCCTCACGAACCTGCACTTCGATTTCAACCCAGTGTTTCCCGTCACGTTTTCCCAGATAGAGACCCCGAAAGAGTTGCCCCCTTCCGTTACTGAGAAAAATCTGCTCTCCCACACTGATCCTTTCCACCTCAAGATGATGACCCTCTTCAGGCAAAAGCGCCACCCTATCTTTTTCCTTCAAAAAGGGATGAAAAAAGAAGCAACCCACGGAGCACACACTATTCTTCAGGATGAGTAAATGCCTCTTTCAGGCGTTCAAAGATGCCACCAGATTTATTTTTCTGCGCCGGAGTCCCCCGTTCCATTTCCCATAACTTCTCCAGGAGCTGGCGGTACTCTCCACTCACCTGGTGGGGCATGCGCAACTTTACCCGGACAATCTGATCTCCGCGGAAACCAGTTTGAGGATCAGGAAGGCCCCTTCCCCGCAAGCGAAACACCGTGTCACTCTCGGTAAGGGGTGGAACGTGAATTTTCTCCGTTCCCCGGAGGGTGGGCACTTCCACTTCATCACCCAGAACAAGCTGGGAATAAGAAAGTAAAAGCGTATAATAAAGGTCTGCACCCTTACGCTCCAGAAACCGATGGGGCTTGACCTTGACAAAGATATAGAGATCTCCCGGAACCCCACCGTACTCCCCAGCTTCTCCCTCTCCGGTGATCCGCAATTTATATCCATTATCCACACCAGCCGGAATTCGCACCTTGACCCGGCGTTCTCTCTTGACCCTTCCCATCCCCCGACAGTGAGAACAGGTATCTTCCGGCACCCACCCTCTTCCCTGGCAGTAACTGCAGGTCCGGGAAGTCACGATGGAACCAAAAAACGAGGTCTGCGTGTGGCGAACTTCACCACTGCCTCCACAGTGGGAACAGGTGGCTTTCTTTTTCCCTCCCACTCCCTGACATTCTGGACATACTTCGGTGCGCTCAAACACAACTTCCTTTTCTACCCCAAACGCTGCTTCTTCAAACTCGAGGGTTACTTCCACTTTTATGTCCTGACCACGCGCCCCTCGAGCATTCCGGCCTTTACGACCCTGAGAACTCGTTCCAAAGAAGAAATCAAAAATGTCACCGAACCCGGAAGAGAGGTCCCCAAACCAGTCAAAATCAGAACCAAAACCACCATAGCCACCCTGGGTCTGTCCCGAAAAGGCCCCATGTCCAAAGCGGTCATACATGCTTCGTTTCTCGGGATCGGAGAGTATCTGATAGGCTTCGTTGATTTCCTTAAATTTCTCGGCCGCCTCTTTACTCCCCGGATTCATATCCGGATGGTACTGACGGGCCAGGCGTCGATAGGCCTTTTTGATCTCTTCCTGGGTGGCATTCCGCCCTAACCCCAAAACCTCATAGTAATCTCTTTTTGCGCTCATGCCTCATATTATACTACATACCCCAACAAAAAAGCGCTCTACGGTTGTAGAGCGCTTTTTTGTTTCCTTAGGCCTTTACTTTCCCTCGTCATCCACCACTTTATAGTCAGCATCAACAACGTTGTCATCTCGAGTAGCACGATCGCTTCCCGACGAAGCGCCACCTGAAGAATAGGCCGAAGAAGCGCCAGCTTGAGCCGTTTTCTGATAGAGTTCCTGAGCCATGGCATGAGAAGCCGACTGTAACTCTTCCATTTTACGACGGATATCGGCCACGTCGCTCCCTTTCAGCGCTTCCTGAAGGGCAGAAAGAGCCCGCTCCACCGAGGATTTCGTAGAAGGAGAAAGCTTGTCGCCCGATTCTCGCAGTGTCTTCTCCACGGTATAGATCAGGTTGTCAGCCTGGTTGCGTAACTCCACTTCCTCTTTCTTCTTCCGGTCTTCCTCAGCATGGAGCTCAGCCTCCCGAATCATACGGTCAATCTCTTCCCGGCTCAGGCCACTCGAAGCTTTAATGGTAATGGCCTGTTCCTTCCCGGTAGCCAGATCCTTGGCCGAGACATGGAGAATTCCATCGGCATCGATATCAAACTTCACTTCAATCTGCGGAACTCCCCGTGGTGCAGGAGGAATACCGGTAAGCTGGAATTTACCCAGCGAGAAGTTATCCCGGGCCATCGGTCGCTCACCCTGGAGAACGTGAATTTCTACCGTAGTCTGGTTGTCGGCCGCAGTGGTGAAAACCTGGCTCTTCGAAACCGGAATGGTGGTATTCCGCTCGATGATTTTGGTGAATACACCACCCAGAGTTTCAATCCCCAGAGAAAGGGGCGTCACGTCGAGGAGAAGAACGTCCTTTACCTCTCCCTTCAATACTCCAGCCTGAATTGCAGCACCCACCGCAACCACTTCGTCAGGGTTCACTCCCCGACGGGGTTCTTTCTTGAAAATGCGCTCCACCACTTCCTGTACCTTGGGCATCCTGGTCATGCCACCCACCAGGATCACCGCATCGATATCCTCGGGTTTGAGCCCCGCATCTCTCATGGCCTGCTCACAGGGACCAATGGTTCGCTCGATGAGATCCATGGTCAACTGCTCCAATTTAGCCCGGGTAATGGTCATCACCAGGTGCTTGGGACCGGTCTGGTCAGCAGTGATGAACGGAAGGTTGATTTCCGTCTGTAACGCCGTGGAAAGTTCACACTTGGCTTTTTCGGCCGCTTCTTTCAAGCGCTGCAAGGCCATCTGATCTCCCCGAAGGTCAATACCCTGATCCTTCCTGAATTCCTCAATGATATAGTCCATCAAACGGCGGTCAAAGTCATCCCCACCCAGGAAGGTGTCACCGGAAGTGGATTTGACCTCGAAGACCCCATCACCGATTTCCAGAATCGAGATGTCAAAAGTACCTCCACCCAGGTCATACACGGCGATGACCTCTTCTTTTCCTTTGCCCAGACCATAGGCCAGTGCTGCCGCGGTGGGTTCGTTGATAATCCGTTTCACCTCTAAACCCGCAATTTTTCCAGCATCTTTGGTCGCCTGACGCTGACTATCATTAAAGTAAGCCGGAACGGTAATCACCGCCTCGGTGATTTTCTCTCCCAGGTATTCCTCAGCGTCTTCTTTGAGCTTGCGCAGAATCAATGCCGATATCTCCGGTGGAGTGTAAACCCGGTCCCCAATTTTTACGCAGGCTTCACCGTGCTTTCCGGGAACAATTTCATAGGGCAAAACCCGCCGGGCTTTTTCCACCTCCGGATCATCGTAACGACGGCCCATCAAACGTTTAATGGAAAAAATGGTATTTTTAGGGTTGGTAATGGCCTGTCGCTTGGCCAACTGTCCAACCAGAATTTCGTTCTGTTTGGTGAACGCTACCACCGAAGGGGTTAGGCGTGAACCTTCTTTATTGGGGATCACTACCGGCTGGCCCCCTTCCAGATACGCCACTACCGAGTTTGTGGTTCCAAGGTCTATCCCAATTACTTTCGCCATCGCTCTCATCCTCCTTATCGTTACGCCATTTTATCTTCTGAAAGTCGATTGACTACGACCTGCGCCGGACGCATTACCTCATCGTGCAAGAGGTAACCCTTGCGCAACTCTTCCACAATTTCATAATCTTCCCTCTCGGGAAGAGAAACGGTGCTCACCGCTTCATGGTACTTGGGGTCAAACTTCTGACCCAGAGTCACAAGCTGCTTTACACCCTCTTTTTCTAAAAGCGTCAAGAACTTCCGGTAAATCAGTTCCACCCCCTGATAAAAGGGATCCGCATCCAGCCCACCTTTCTTACCCTCAGAAAGCGCCTTTTCCATATCATCGAGAACCGGCAGAATTTTGAGGATAAAATCACGGTTTGCGGTCTTTACAAAATTCTGCCGGTAAAGCATCTCTCTTTTACGGAAATTGTCAAACTCGGCCTTAAGCCGCTTGAGATGATCCAGGTACTCTTCGGCAAGCTTACCCTGTTCTTCAGATTTCTTCCGTTCTTCCTCCAAGGCCGATCGCAAGCTCTCCACTTCACTCTGGAGGGCGCTGTCGACTACCGATGCGTTCTGATGCGATTGGTCATTGAGCCCTTCCGAAGAAGACTCTTTATTTTCTTCCCTCATTCTGACCACCCTCCCTTTCTTTTTACCTTCTTCGACTATTACATTAAACCATCCTTC
The DNA here is from genome assembly GCA_013314795.1 of Candidatus Profundicultor aquiphilus. Taxonomy (GTDB): domain Bacteria; phylum Atribacterota; class Atribacteria; order Atribacterales; family Caldatribacteriaceae; genus Profundicultor; species Profundicultor aquiphilus. Next base: position 12,928 of record JABUEZ010000009.1, read on the forward strand.
CTCTCTTTTGTCAAGTAAGGTCAAAAAATTTTGGGCAAAAAAGATGGGAACCACACAAGGTTCCCATCTTTTAAACCACATGAATCAACAACAATCTTACACGATGTAGTCTTTCAAGAGCTTCTGGGCCAAAAGGATTCCGCGCAATTTACTCTCTGTATCCTTTTCAAAGCTCCGATCCTCGTGTTCGATGCTGACCACATAATCGTAACCAACCTCGTAAAGGGCGGTGATAAAAGCATTCCAGTCTATATCTCCGGTACCGGCCACCTTATCCACGTACCACCCAAAACCGAAAATACCCACCTCATTCAGCTTATCCCAGAGGATTCGGGTGTCCTTGGCATGGACATGGAAAATCTTTTCCCGAAAATCATGGACCACTTTCACATAATCAATCTGCTGCCAGATTAAGTGTGAAGGGTCAAGATTGAGTCCCAGGTACTCAGAGGGAATACTTTCAAACATCTGACGCCAGATGGAAGGGGTGGTGGCCAGATTGGTTCCCCCGGGCCAGCGATCCAGGGAATAGAGCATGGGACAGTTTTCAATGGCCAGCTTTACCCCATGATCCGCAGCAAACTGGACCAGTTCTGGAAATACCTTCCGAAACTCAGTCAGCGCTTCTTCCACGTTCGTTTTGGGGTCTCTTCCCACAAACGTCCCCACCACCGGAACCTCAAGCATCTGTGCAGCCCTAATCACTTTTTTGAGGTGTTCATGGTAAAAACGGCGATTTTCGAGATTGGGATCCAAATTATTCGGATAGTACCCCAGAGAAGAAATGGAGAGCCCATGAGATCGGAAAAGTTCTCGAATCCGGGCTGCTTCATCGGGGGTCAACGCTTCCACATCGATATGCTGTGTCCCGGCATATCTCCGTTTCTCAAACACCTTAGGCCAGCAGGCCACTTCCAGCATTCCAAAACCATGTTCACTGGCCCATTTCACCAGTTCCTCCAGGGTCATTTCCGGTAAGCACGCGGTCATAAAACCAAGTTTCATGCGATCGCCTCCTTTACTCTACCGCAACCCACTTTCCAGTTCGAGCACTGCGAAGAATGGCTTCACAGAGCATCACTTCTCGCAAACCATCAACAAAGGTGGGAAAATCCCGTTCTTCCTGGGAACGAATCTTTCCTTCCAGAATACAGCGGTACACTTCCCGGAAGAGGTGTTTTGACGTATCAGGGAATCCTTCGTTGTGCCCACCGGGGAAGGAAACGATCTCTCTGGTTTTCGGACTCAAAAGCGAGGGATCCTTCATCAGAATCTCGTTGGCTTTATCGCGTCGACCAATCCACAATTCATTGGGTCTCTCCGAATCCCAGGAAAGGGCACACCGCGACCCATCAATTTCGTAGTAAAGCCGGTTTTTCCTCCCCGCTGCCACCTGATTGACAGTCAAAACTCCGTGTGCCCCATTGGCAAAATGCAAAAGCACCGAAGCGTAATCCTCGGTATTGATGAGAATTGACTGGTAATCCTCCGGCTGCAAAATTTTGCCTGCATAGGTTTCCACCGGCTTCAAAGGTTTCTTGCGCACTTTGTGGAAGGTGGCAAAGTCGGCAAAAACTTCCGTCACCTTTTGGCCGGTGATGTACTCCAGGAGGTCCAGCCAGTGAGAACCGATATCGGCGATAGCCCTTGACTCACCGCTCAATTCCGGTTCCAGCCGCCAGTTGTAGTCGGTTTCGTAAAAAAGCCAGTCCCGAAGGTAGGACCCATGAACCGCAAAAACGGTACCCACCTGACCACCTTTCACCATCTGTCTTGCTTCTCGAGCCAGAGGATAGTAGCGGATGTTAAAGTGAACCGCGTGCAGGAGGTTTTTCTTCTCGGCCAGTTCTACCAGCTCTTCTGCCTCCTTACGATTCATCGCCAGCGGCTTTTCACAGATGACGTGTTTCCCAGCGAGCAGCGCCTCCCGGGACATCTCGTAGTGAAGGTAATTGGGCGTGCAGATGTGGACCACTTCCACATCGTCATCCCGCAGCAATTCCCGGTAATCACCGTAACAGCGGGAAACGGCATACTGTTCAGCTTTGTAGCGGGCAACTTCCTCGTTGATGTCAGCAAGACCGATAACTTCAGCCAGAAAAGTCCTCCGCGCCGCCTCGATGTGGGCCGGACCAATGAATCCCGTTCCAATAACGCCAACTTTTACTAGACGCGTCATCCTATTACCCCCTCTTCCAATCGTTCTCTTGCCCAGGTTGCTGAGCCAATCACACCGGCATCCATTCCCAACTTGGCAGGGACAAAATGAATGGTTTCTACCGGAACCATAAAGAGTCTCTCCTTCAAACCCTTTCGAATGCTTTCAAAAAGGAGCTCTCCGACCAGTGCCACCCCTCCCCCTATGACGATCATTTCCGGGTTAATGGTTACACAGACGCAGGACAGCGCCTGCCCAATGTACGCACCAGCCCTTTCGATGATTTCTATAGCCACCGGGTCTCCTTTCTGCGCTGCTTCGGCAATCACCTTGGGATTGACCCGTGAGAGGTCATCACCGACGAGGTCCCGGATCAGGGTATCGTTTTGCTGCACCAGCGCGCGCAAAGCTTGTGCCACCATGGCCGGCCCGGAAGCATAGGCCTCAAGGCACCCCCGGTTGCCGCAGCCACACCGCACTCCCTGTGGTTCCACGGTGATATGGCCCAATTCTCCCGCACCGCCGTCTTTCCCGATGTAAAGATTTCCGTTAACCACCACTCCACCACCAATACCGGTCCCGATGGCGATCATAACCATGCTATTCACTTCTCTTCCGGCTCCAAATCGCTTCTCTGCCAGAGTGATGGACCGCACATCGTTAATAACCGCTACTGGGAGGGAGAGCCTTTTCTCCAGCCATGCTTTGAGCGGTACATCCTTCCACTTATTGGGAAAATTGGGAAGCAAATGACAGACTCCGCTATGCCAATCAAAAAGTCCGGGAATGCCGATACCGGCTGCCCACACCTTGAAACCCCGTTCTTCAAACCGCTTGCAGAGCTCCAGACCTTCTTCGGCGATATTTTCCACCACCTCTTCAGCCTTCCGCATCGCCCGCGTCGGAATGATGCTCCGTTCCAAAACATGGCCATCTTTATCCACCAGAGCAATTTTGGTATTGGTCCCCCCCAGGTCAATTCCCAAAAACAGTGCTTTTGCGACCATTGATAACCCCCCTAAAACTCTATTTCTCGTCGAATCTGAGCCTGATCTGCTACTAATTTTACCGTAAAACGGAGACGGTCACCACGAGCCACCGACCGGGTCAACTCCACCGGGACTTCGTTTTTGAGGTACGTGAAACGCTCGATGATGAAAGCCGGTAGTCCCACCCGACAGCCAAGGCTTTGGGCTTCTTCTTTCCGGACTTTTCCCACCTCATAGGTCTCATAGGCGTGATCCAGGAGAAGGCCGTACTTTTCCCGCAAAATGGCATAGAGTGACCCTTTCTCCAGGTCTTCCTTAAAAAGGTCTGGACAGAGATAAACGGGAACCAGAGTCCGCTCTATGAGAATGGGCTCATTATTGGCAATTCTCACCCGCACCAGCTTATTAACCCGGTGATTCGAAGGAGGAAGGCGGAGGAGTTCCACCAGTTCTTCATCAGCCTCAATCACGGTTTGTTCCAGAAGCCTGGAACTGGGTTGTAGCCCCAACTCCATCATATCCTCACTGAAACTGTAGAGTTTGGGCAAACGTCGACGTAACTTTGGAGGGGTTACAAAAGTTCCCTTACCCTGTTTCCGATACAGGAACCCTTCCTCGACCAGACTCTTGACCGCCTGCCGTACCGTGATCCGACTCACACCATAGGTTCGGCAAAGGTCGGCTTCGGGAGGAATACGATCACCCGGCTTCAAAACTCCGCTCAAGATTTGGCCCTTTAGGATGTTCTTCAACTGCTGATACAGGGGAATGCTCCCCTCTTCGATCATCTCCCTCACAAACAACCTCCTTTAGACTTCCTCAACATCCCTTCTTGAGGAAAGCGTTGAGGCCCCAGGGCCTCAACGCTTAATTTCAGTGGGAAGCTTGGCAATAAACGCCAGATTGGCGTTGAGCGCCAGATCCTTCTCGATTGTCAAACCGAGATTGGCTCCATCAGTGACTGCTCCTCGCAGATTCCGGACTTCTCTGGCATCGCCAATTTTGGCTACCGGTAACCCGGCTTCCAGAAGCTCACGGTAAAGGTCGTCGTTGGGTTCCACCTTCCCCAGAACCACGTTATCCACTTTGATGGTCTGACGGCGGAATTCACTATCCTGAAGCACGACCTCTCCATTCGCCTTAATTTCCACCACTGTAGACTGGAGGATAAGCGTCACCGGGTGCTTGAAACCCCGAAGACTCAACCCTTCACCGTTACCACCGGCGAACCGCTTCATCATCACATCCTTATGGATGGGTTCCATCCAGCTGGCGAATTCCCGATTTTCGGTCACCACGTAAACCTTCTTCCCTTCGAATCCCAGCTTCTCCGCAGCGTCGGCCACACCAAAATGGTCTCCCCATAGGAGCACTGTCTCGCCGCATTCAACCGGCTCTTTCTTGTCTCCGGGATAGTAGGCACAGGTCTTATTTTTGCACCGCAAAACATCTTCAAAGGAAACCACAAAGGGCAGGTCCACCCCCGGGATTTCGGGCCGGGCAACCTTCCCACCGGTAGCAACCACGATGGCGTCAAAGTTCCGGAGTTCTTCCACGGTGGGAACCGTGCGGTACTTCACCGTCACACCGAGTTTATTCATCTGTTCTCGCAACCAGTCAGCATACCAGCGCATCTTGCTCTTGGCCGGAACGGTGCAGCAGTAGAGAATCGCTCCCCCCAGTTCGCCACTTTTTTCGAAGATGGTAACCTGATGTCCCCGCAGGGTGGCAATTCGAGCCGCTTCCATCCCTCCAGGTCCTCCGCCAATAATGGCAACTTTAAGGGGAGTCTCGGATTTCTGGAGATGAATGAAC
>JABUEZ010000291.1 GCA_013314795.1 Candidatus Profundicultor aquiphilus
CCTTGACCGGCAATATTTTTTCCACGCTCCGGAGTAAGCTCAGAGACTTGGCGAGCCGGGAAGTGTCGGAGTTTATGGAAAGGAAGTTTGATTACCTGGAGGCCGAAGAAAGCGTTGAGGATATTTTGGATCTTTTTCTTGAGACCAATCTTGAACTGGTGCCAGTCATAAAGGAGAACAAGGTGGTGGGTGTGGTGAGTCGGGTAAAGTTTCTTCAGTTTTTACTGGAAAACAAATAATGGGGGTGGATTCCATGAACAAAAAGACCATCAGAGACATTCCACAAGAGGGGCTGAAGGGGAAAAAGGTCCTCGTCAGGGTTGATTTCAACGTCCCCCTGGACGAGGAACGGCGTATTACTGATGACACAAGGATTGTGGAGAGTCTTCCCACGATTCGGTTCCTGCTGGAGAAAGGTGCCAAGGTGATTCTTGTCTCGCATCTCGGGCGTCCCAAAGGAAAACCAAAAGACGAATTCCGCATGGATCCGGTAGCGAAAAGATTAGAAGAACTTTTGGGTAGGAAAGTGTACAAAGCAAACGATTGCATTGGTGAGGACGTGGAGAAGTTGGCTAATGCACTTCGGGAAGGAGAGGTTCTACTTCTTGAGAATGTCCGTTTCTACGCTGAAGAAGAGGCGAACGATGAACACTTTGCTCAATCCCTCGCACGCTTGGCTGATATCTACGTCAACGATGCCTTTGGAACTGCCCACCGGGCTCATGCTTCCACGGCGGGAGTAGCCAAGTTCCTTCCGGCGTATGCTGGTTTTCTCATGGAGAAAGAGCTTGAAGCGCTGGGTGAACGGCTCAACAATCCGGTGCGACCGTTCCTGGCGATTCTGGGAGGTGCGAAGGTTTCCAGTAAGATCGGGGTTATCAAAAAGTTGCTGGAGAAAGTTGACGCACTTCTCATCGGAGGTGGTATGTCCTATACCTTTATCAAGGCCATGGGTTATGAGGTGGGAACTTCACTTCTTGAGGAAGGAATGATTGAAGAGGCCAGAAGCATCCTGGCGATGGCGAAAGAAAGAGGGGTGAAGTTAGTTCTGCCGGAGGACTTTGTGGTGGCTCCAGAGGGTAAAGAGGGTGTAGAAACCAAAGTGGTGGCCTGGAATGCGATTCCTCCCGACATGGGTGGTTTTGATATTGGACCAAAGACGGTGGAGAAGTTTGGCCGTGAAATCGCGCAGGCTAAAACCATTTTCTGGAACGGCCCACTGGGCCTTTTTGAAGTAGACCTCTTTGCTCAGGGGACGGTGGAAATAGCCAGGAAAGTAGCCGAAAGCGGAGCAGTGGTTGTAGTTGGTGGAGGAGACACCATCGCGGCCATCAAAAAAGCCGGAGTAGAAAAGAAGATTACCCATATTTCTACCGGTGGAGGGGCATCGCTTGAATTTGTGGAAGGCAGAGTTCTTCCAGGAGTGGAAGTGCTGCTGAACCGTTAAGACTTTTTATTTATTGAACTGGGAACTCCTGGCAGAACTGGACGATTTTCTGCCAGTGAGTTCCCGGCCAGTAGATTTTCTGACAGAGGGGGCATTGTTTGAATTCTTCGAAACTCAGGGAGACAAAAAGAGGTACTCTGGATTTTGCCTCCTGAGGCGAGACGCTGAGGAGAGTTGCGTTGCAGGAAGGACAGCGAGCAAACGAGAGCCGAAGAGAAAGTTTGAAGTGGGATAGAACTTCCTTTAGCTGGTATTCTAAGGATTCAGCTTTGATGAAGTACGTGATTTCTTTTGCTCTCTGGAAAAGGGCTCTGTCTTTCGTCAAAAGCATCCGCCCTTCGAAGCGCGCCACGGCAATAAGAGTGTGGTCTTCTGCGTGTCGGAAATACTTGGTATCGTATCCTACAATGCGGAGCCAGCGAGCCAATTTCCCTAACATGCAGTCGGCGAGAAACTTTTCTTCGGTCATTTGAATTTATTTTAACACACGGTAAGGAGAGGGTGAACTTATGGCTAATACCAAACCGCCGTATTTTCTGGGGATCGATGTCGGTACCCAAGGTCTCCGGAGTGGTATCTTTGATGTGCGGGGGAATGTGGTGGCGCTCTCATTTTACTCCTATCCTGAATATCATCCCCGTCCCGGGTGGGCGGAGCAGGATCCCAATGACTGGTGGAGGGCCACGCAGGATACTGTAAGGAGATGCATTTTTGAGGGAGAAGTTCGACCGGAGGATATCGCTGCAGTGAGTGTCAGCGCCAGTTCCTGTACGGTGCTCCCCGTGGATCGTTTCGGCAATCCCAAGTACAGGGCGATTTTGTGGATGGATGTGCGGGCCTTTGACCAGGCAGAGAGAATCAATG
>JABUEZ010000292.1 GCA_013314795.1 Candidatus Profundicultor aquiphilus
TTCACGCCAAAGGTGCGGAAGGAGTGGTTTTGAAAAAGGTTCGGTGGGTTGAGAGGGGGGCGGTGGTGAAATCTTTATGAGTTTGATTGTGCAGAAGTATGGTGGCTCTTCGGTGGCAGATCTGGATAAAATTCGTTTTGTGGCGGAGAAGGTAAAGAAATACTGGCAGGCTGGTCATAAGCTGGTAGTTGTGGTCTCAGCGATGGGGAAGACTACTGATACCTTACTTTCTATGGCCCATTCTATCTGTTCTTCTCCACCGGAAAGGGAGCTGGATATGCTCCTTGCCACAGGGGAACAGGTTTCCGTGGCTCTCCTCTGTATGGCGCTTTTTGATAAGGGAGTCAGTGCCATTTCACTTACTGGTGGACAGGCTGGTATTATCACCACTGGAATGCACACCAAAGCCAAAATTGTTCATATTGAGGTAAGCCGGATTTTGAGGTACCTCGAGGAAGGTAAGGTTGTCGTTGTGGCGGGATTTCAGGGGAAAACGGCCAATGAAGATATCACCACTCTGGGAAGAGGAGGGAGTGACACCACGGCCTGCGCTTTGGCCGCGGCTTTGAGGGCTGATTTTTGTGAGATCTATACCGATGTGAACGGAGTTTATACGGCTGATCCTCGGGTTGTCCCCGGGGCTCGTAAGATTCCCTACATTTCCTATGACGAGATGTCCGAAATGGCAAACCTGGGTGCCAAGGTTCTTCAACTTCGGGCCGTGGATTTTTCTCAGCGCTACGGTGTGCGGGTGCATGTTCGTTCCACGTTCTGTGAGGAAGAAGGAACCTGGGTTGAGGAGGTGAGCGCGATGGAGGATGTAAAAGTAAAGGCGGTAACCCATACCAGAGAAGTGATGAAAGTGGTGCTTCTTGGGGTTCCCAACCAACCTGGGGTGGCGGCTTCTATCTTTAAGGTGCTTTCTGATTTTTCGGTTTTTATCGATATGATCATACAGAGTGAGGGTCGGGGGACAGAAAAAGATGTCGCTTTTGTGGTGACCAAAGAGGATGAGGGGAAGGCCCGCAGGGCGGTGGCGCGTCTTGGGGAAATTATTTCTTTCCGGGAGGTCAAGTTTGATGATTCCATGGGAAAGATATCCATTGTTGGTGCTGGTATCGCCAGCGACCCCAGGATTGCCTACCGGATGTTCAGTACTCTGGCGCGAATTGGTGCAAACATTGATATGATCAGCACTTCAAATTTGCGAATTTCCTGCCTCATTCCTCGGGATCGGGTGGAAGAGGCAGTCAGAGCTCTACATGAAGAATTTATTGGAGAAGGAGAGGTGATCCTGAATGGCGGGTCATAAAGTAGCCATTGTGGGAGCAACTGGAGCTGTTGGTCAGGAGATGCTCAAAATCCTTGAAGAACGAAACTTCCCGGTAGGAGAGTTAAAACCCCTGGCTTCGGAACGTTCTCGAGGAAAGAAGGTGATTTTTAAAGGTACTGAAATTCCGGTAGAAGTGCTTTCCAGAGAAAGTTTTCGGGGTGTGGATTTGGCCCTTTTCAGTGCCGGGGCTTCTATCAGTCGAGAATTCGCCCCTCTGGCGGCGGAGGCAGGGTGTATTGTGGTGGATAACTCTTCAGCCTTTCGCTATGAAGAGGATGTACCACTTGTGGTTCCCGAGGTCAATCCTCATCGAGTCCGGGATTATAAAAAGAGAGGCATTATTGCCAATCCTAATTGTACTACCATTATCTCCATCGTTCCTTTAAAACCCCTTCATGATTACGGAAAAATTACGAGGATGGTCGTCTCGAGTTACCAGGCCACCTCTGGAGCAGGGGCCCAGGCGATGCTGGAGCTTGAAGAACAGGTCAAAAACTACGTCGAGGGGAAAGCCATTACTTCCAGAGCCTTTCCCTACCAGATCGCTTTTAATCTCATTCCCCATATCGATGTGTTTCTGGAGAATGGTTATACCAAAGAAGAAATGAAAATGGTCTGGGAAACTCGCAAAATTATGGAAGCTCCAGAAATTCGGGTTACGGCAACCTGTGTTCGGGTTCCCGTGTTTCGGGCGCACTCGGTTTCGGTCAACATTGAGACAGAAAAGAAAATTTCTCGTGATAAGGCCCTTGAGCTTCTTTCTCAGGCTCCTGGGGTCAAAGTGATTGATGATCCGGCTAACCGGAAATATCCCATGCCTCTTTACGTTGCTGGTCAGGATGAATGTTTTGTGGGCAGAATTCGAGAGGATATCTCCTGCGAGAAAGGTCTCAACCTCTGGGTGGTGGGAGATCAGCTTCGCAAGGGTGCAGCATTAAATGCCATTCAGATTTCGGAACTGCTCTTGCAGGAAGGGTA